>CAXTPX010000397.1:0-4029 GCA_964246005.1 uncultured Burkholderiaceae bacterium
CATCGAGCGCCGTGAGTCCGAGGGCCACTACTCGTGGCACATCAGCATGAAGGGCATGCAGGGCGAGGGCGTCTACTGCCAGCTCGCGACCGGCATCGATGGGCGCGGCCTGTCAGTCGCGGCGAATAGTTTCAAGATGACGTGGACGGAGGTGCTATCCCCGGATCGATTTCACGCCCATCCGGGTTTGTCGGCTGAACAGGTCGCCCATCGCGTGGCCGCGTGTCTGGTCTGCATCGGTTGGGGCCCGGAGGTCTACGAGGACCGTGACGCGATCACCCGCGGGCGTTCCGTCACCGCGTCGGTCGTGACGACGAGGCTGCTCGGCCCGGTGGACATCTGATGTCGCCCGACCTCGAGGCGACGCGCGCACGGCGTGTTCTGTTCCTCGACTTCGACGGCTGCTTACATGCGTCAACGCCGGGCGCACCCGCAGACGATCGCGCCTTCTTCACGTGGCTGCCAATACTGGTCGATCTGCTGGCTGACCACGTCGACGTTGGCCTGGTGGTTCATTCGAGCTGGCGGTACACGTTCCAGCACGACGAGATCCGCGAGTTTCTCGGCGCCCTCGGTTCGCAGTTCCTGTCGACGACGCCCCGTGGGCCGCGGCAGGAATCGATCCTGTGGTGGCTGCGGACGCACCCGCACATCCTCGACTACCGCGTCCTCGATGACGACCTGCGCGAGTTCGGCGACGAGCTGGCCGGCGTGCTGATCCTGTGCCCGTCACTGGAAGGCTTGCGCGATGCGAACGTGCAGCAGCAGCTCCGAGCGTGGCTGGACGCGGCCAGGATGATCGAGGCCGCTCCCGGCATCATCGATTGACCATGCCCCACATCCTCTTCTTCGGCGACAACCACGGTCACTTCGACCACATCATCGAGGCCGTCGAACGTGAGAAGCCCGACGCCATCGTCCTGCTCGGCGACGTCCAGGCGCAGCGTCCGCTTGAGGTCGAGCTGGCCCCGATCCTCGGCAAGACGATCATCCGGTTCATCCACGGCAATCACGACACCGACAGCGACTTCGACTACCGCCACCTCTTCGAGTCGAAGCTCGCCGATGCGAACCTCCATGGGCGCGTCGAGGAGATCGCCGGCGTGCGGATCGCAGGTCTCGGCGGCGTCTTCCGCGGAAAGATCTGGTCGCCGCCGGAACCGCCCAAGGTGGACAGCTATGCGGACTGGATGCGCTCGACCAAGCCCCGTCATGGCGAGACCAACCTCGTCCACGAGACACAGGCACGAACGCATCACTCGACGATCTTCTGGGACGTCTACAGCCGGCTCTGGGACCAGAAGGCCGACGTCCTGGTGACGCACGAGGCGCCGTCGGTGCATCCGCATGGTGTTGCGGCCATCGATGACCTCGCCCGCGCGATGGGGTTGCAGGCAACCTTCCACGGCCATCACCACGACTCGCTCGACTACCGGGCCGAGTGGGATCGACTCGGCTTCGAAGCCTACGGCGTGGGGTTCTGCGGCATCACGGCTCTCGACGGTGGCATCGTGCGGCCGGGCGACTTTGACGAAGTCCGGGCCTATCGCAATGAACGCGTGAAGCGATCATGAAGATCCAGCTCACGTCGCACCTGCACCTAGAGTTTTCGGCCAAGCAGTACCCGGGTCAGCACCTCATCACGGCGCATCCGGAAGCAAACGTGCTGGTCTTGGCCGGCGATATTTCCACTGGCACGAAGGCCATCGACTACTTCCGCGGCTGGCCCGTGCCGGTCGTCTACGTCAGCGGCAACCATGAGAACTATGGCGGCGACATCGACAAGGTCGAGGAGCGCCTGCGCGCGCAGTGTGCCGGGACCGCCATCCACTACCTCGAGCGCGATCGCGTCGACCTGGCGGGCATCCGCTTCCTCGGCTGTGCGCTCTGGACGGACTACGAACTGCCCACCGCGGGTCGCATGTCGACCGGTCGATCGCGATGCAGGTCGCAGCAAGTGAACTGAACGACCACCGGATGATCAAGCGAGGTGGTCGCCAACGCTTCATGCCGCTGCAAGCCCTCAACGAACATCGGCTCGCGCGCGCCTGGCTTGCAGAGCAGCTCGACCTGCCGCAAGCCGGTCCTACCGTTGCCGTCACGCATCACGGCGTGCATCTACTGTCGGTGCATCCGCGCTTCGCTACCGACCCATGACCCCTGCCTTCGTGAGCGACCTTGGCGACTTGCTGCAGAAGGCCCGGCCTCTGGGTCCATGGCCACGTGCACGACAGCTTCGACTACCGCGTCGGCCGCACGCGCGTCGTCACCAACCCTCGCGGCTATCCGCTCGGCAATGTGATCGTCAAGCGCGTTGAGGATCTTGCGTTCGAGAACCGGACTTCGATCCGATGCTGCTGCTCGACTGGCCGCCTGGTCGGCATGATCCGGTCAGCCGACGATGACTTTTGTCCCTTTACCGGATCGGACCGGACATTGACGATCGGCGCCTGAGACGCGCTGTTCCCAACGGCCGACCGTCCTCGCCACGTTCTCCATGCCCACTCCGATCACGCTCACCTCGCCACTGCCGGCAGCGGACCTGCTGTTCGAGTCGATGACGACGTCGACCGGCCTGAGCATGCTCGGCGAGACGCAGCTGAACCTCCTCGGTCCGCGGGAGCACATCAGTCCCGAGACCTGCTCGGCAAGCCGGTCACGGTGAAGGTCGAGACCGCCGCCGGCGAAGACCGTTTCGTGAGCGGCTACGTAACCCGCTTCGGACTCGGCGTGCAACGCGGTCGGTACTACGCGTATCAGTCCACGGTCAACGGATGGCCGTGGTTCCTCACCTGTACGTCCGACTGCCGGATCTTCCAGGACGAAAGCGTCCCGGACATCGTCAAGAAGGTGTTCGAGGACCACGGCGTCGCGAAGCAGCTTCTCACAGGCCGGCAAGACCTACCACCAGCTGCAGGCGATGTTCGCGATCGACCCGCCGAAGCTGATGGTGATCACGCTCAATTCACACGTGCCGATGTGTGCCGGGCATCGCGAGACCTGGAACCGCGTGCTGAACAGCCTGCAGGCACGCGAAGACGAGGCGGCGCCAACACCCGACGCGCCGTCGCTGCCCGAAGCCGGGCCGCAAGGCTGACGATGGTCGCAGCCTGCAGCGCGCCGCGAGGCGCCGCTTCGCGCACGAAGCACGTCCGGGTCCACCCATGACCCTGCTGGCCGCCGCCACCCTCGGCGACGACCTGGTCCACACGCCGCTGCTCGGTCAGATCCTCAAGGTCGCCACGACCGTCGGGGCGGGCCTCCTGACCGGCATCGCGATCGGCGCCGCGGCGGCGTTCATCGTCGGCACCGGCGGGCTGGGTGCCCTGGTGCTCGGGGCCGTGGTCGGCGCCGTGATCGGCGTGGCGGCGGACGCGGGCGCGAGGGCGCTCGGCGCCAAATCGCTCGAAGGTTTATTGACGCAACCGATCTTCGACGCCATCGACAAGATCTGTCCCGGCGTCGTCAAGGGCAGGATCCTCACCGGCTCGGCCAACGTCTTCATCAACAGCGAGAAGGCGGCTCGTGCCGCCGGCAAGCCCGATCCCGGCTTCGCCGCGCGCGAGGCGGCACGCGCGGCCACGCCGCCGCCGAGCCTGTGGGAGAGCATCGCCAGTGCCTTCATGGGGATCTTCACCAGCCCGGCGGCCGACTACGGCTTCACGCCGGTCGACCTGGACAAGGTCCTCTGCAGCGACCACCCGCCGAGCCCCGAGCAGTTCATGGCGCAAGGGTCGGGCTCGGTCTTCTTCAACAGCCAGCCGGCGGTGCGCGTCACCGACCAGAGCACCTGCGAAGGCAAGGTCAGCCTGAATCCCGGCCACGCGCGTCGCAACGTGAGCATCGGCGGGCCGACGGTGCAGGTGCGCGAGATCAGTTCCGAGATGCCACCGTGGCTGGCGTCGATCTCGCGCTATGCGGGCTTCGCCATCGGCATCTGCCAGGCGCTGCGCGGGAGCGGCTCGCTGTTGAGCAAGGTGATCTGCTTCGGCACCAACATGGCGGCCGGCATGGCGGCCGACGTCGTGG
>CAXTPX010000398.1:0-4016 GCA_964246005.1 uncultured Burkholderiaceae bacterium
GTCGCAAACGCCATGATCGCGGCGACGAACGAGGACGTTGAGCAGAGGCTGGGCACGGTCGGTCGGAAAGTAGCGAGAGTCGGCGAAGCATTCTCGCGCGAAAGTCGCCGGCCCGGCACTACAACTGATAGTCCCCCCCCGGGTCGTGTCCTTCACCCCGCACCAGCCGGTCGATCATCGACGCATCGACCGTCGGCGCGACCAGCATGATGAAGTGATGGACGTACGCGCGCAGCGTCGCGCCGCGCTTGATCGCGAGATGCGTGATCTGCGACCCGAACAGGTGACCGGCCGGCAGCGCGACGAGCGACGGATCGCGTTCGGCGTCGTAGGCGATGTCGGCGACCAGGCCCACGCCGAGTCCCGCCTCGACGTAGGTCTTGATCACGTCCGAGTCGATCGCGGCCAGCACGATGTCGGGCGACAGGCCACGCAGCGCGAACGCCTCGTCGATCTTCGTGCGACCCGCGAACGCGGCGCCGTACGTGACCAGCGGGTACGCCGCGAGCTGGTCGAGCGACAGCGCCTTGCCGTCGGCCTCGGCGATCAACGGATGGTCCTTCGGCACGATCGCGACATGCGACCACGTGAAGCACGGCAGGCTGACCAGCCCGTCGATCTCGGCGATCGCTTCGGTCGCGATCGCCACGTCGGCCTCGTCGCGCAGCACCGCCTCGGCGAGCTGCCGAGGACTGCCCTGCACCAGCGACAGGTGCACCGACGGATGAGCGGCGCGGAACGCCTGCACGACCCGCGGCAGCGTGTAGCGCGCTTGCGTGTGCGTCGTCGCGATCGTCAGGCTGCCTTGCTCCTGCGCCGAGAAGTCCTGGCCGGTACGCTTCAGGTTCTCGGCCTCGAGCAACAGCCGCTCGATGATCGGCAGCACGGCGCGACCCGGCTCCGTCAGCGACGTCAGGCGACGGCCGTGACGCACGAAGATCGGAAACCCGAGCTCGTCCTCGAACTCGAGGATCGCCTTCGACACGCCGGGTTGCGACGTGTGCAGCGCCTCGGCGGCCGATGTCAGATTGAAGTTGCGGCGAACGGTCTCGCGCACGAAGCGCAGCTGGTTGAAGTTCACGTGCGGTTCACGCGCTGCGCAGGGTTACCGCCACCGTCAGATCACGGCGCCGGATTCTTCCTTCCTGGTCGGCTTGACGAGGTCCTCGCGCTTGACCCCGAGCCACTTCGTGATCGGCGCCATCACCAGCACCGACGAGTAGATGCCGAACAGGATGCCGATCGTCAGGGCCACGGCGAAGTAGTGCAGCGTCGCGCCGCCGAAGAGCAGCATCGACAGCACCATCGTCTCGGTCAGGCCGTGCGTGATGATCGTCCGGCTCATCGTGCTCGTGATCGCGTTGTCGATCACTTGGTCGACGCCGGCCTTGCGCATCTTGCGGAAGTTCTCGCGGATCCGGTCGGCGATCACGACCGACTCGTTGACCGAGTAGCCGAGCACCGCGAGGATCGCCGCCAGCACCGTCAGCGAGAACTCCCACTGGAACGCCGCGAAGAAGCCCAGGATGATGACCACGTCGTGCAGGTTGGCGACGATCGCGGCGACCGCGAATTTCCACTCGAAGCGCACCGCGAGATAGGCCACGATGCCGATGATCACGAACAACAGGGCGAGCGCGCCGTCGGTCGCGAGTTCCTGCCCGACCTGCGGCCCGACGAACTCGACGCGGGTGATCTTCGCGTCGCTGCCGCCCGCCTGCAGGACGGCATCGGTCAGCTTGACCGGATCGAGCTTCGCGTCGGTGGTCGCGATGGCCGGTGCGGCGGCGACGTCCTTCAACGACAGTCGCAACAGCACGTCGCGCGACGTGCCGAAGTTCTGCACCTGCGGCTCCGTGACCCCGACCTTCTGCAGCGCGCCGCGCAGGCTCTCGATGTTGGCAGCCTGCGAATAGCTCGCCTCGACGACGACGCCACCGGTGAACTCGATGCTGAAGTTGAGTCCTCGCGCGACGAGGAACACCACGGCCGCGACGAAGGTGAGCAACGAGATGACGTTGAACACCAGCGCATGGCGCATGAAGGGGATGTCGCGGCGAATGCGGAAGAATTCCATGGATCAATGACTGCTCTCGTCACCGTCGTCCCCGCGAACGCGGGGACCCAGTGTCGTTGGTTCTGCGTCAAAACGACGCTGGTTCCCGCGTTCGCGGGGACGACGGCTATTGCATGTCACGTCGTCTGACGGCTAAGCCTTGACCACGCTGTTCGACGTCGGCCGCCACACCTGCCCGATCGCCACGCTCGCCAGCTTCTTCTTCCGCCCGTAGATCAGGTTGACCAGTCCACGCGACACGAACACCGACGAGAAGATCGACGTCAGGATGCCGAGGCAGTGGACCACCGCGAAGCCGCGGATCGGGCCCGAGCCGAACGCCAGCAACGCGAGACCCGCGATCAGCGTCGTGATGTTCGAGTCGATGATCGTGCCGAACGCGCGGTCGTAGCCCTCGGCGATCGCGGCCTGCGGCGCCTTGCCCTGCCGCAGCTCCTCGCGGATGCGCTCGTTGATCAGCACGTTCGAGTCGATCGCCATGCCGAGCGCGAGCGCGATGGCCGCGACGCCGGGCAACGTCAGCGTCGCCTGCAGCATCGACAGCAACGCGAGCAGGAACAGCAGGTTCGACGCGAGCGCGACGACCGAGATCACGCCGAACAGCCGGTAATACAGGATCATGAACACCGCGATCGCGGTGAAGCCGTACACGGTCGACAGGAAGCCGCGGCGGATGTTGTCGGCGCCGAGCGACGGGCCGATGCTGCGCTCCTCGATGATCTCCATCGGCGCGGCCAGCGACCCGGAGCGCAGCACCAGCGCCGTGTCGGTCGTCTCGCTCGCGGTGAAGCGGCCGGTGATGCGGAAGCGATTGCCGAGCTCGCTCTGGATCGTCGGCGCCGTCACCACCTCGCCCTTGCCCTTCTCGAACAGGATCAGCGCCATCCGCTTGCCGATGTTGTCGCGGGTGGTATCGCGCAGCGCACGGGCGCCCTTCGCATCGACGTTGAGGTTGATATCCGGCTGCTGGTTCTCGTCGAAGCCCGGCTGCGCGTCGGTGAGGTTGTCGCCCGAGAAGATCACCTGCTTCTTGACCAGCAACGGGATGCCGTTGCGATCGGTGAACTTGTCGTCGCCGAACGGGACCGTGCCGGTGCCGACCGCCGACGTCGCCTCGGGCGACTCGTCGACGAGGCGCGCCTCGAGCGTGGCCGTCCGGCCGATGATGTCCTTCGCCTTCGCGGTGTCCTGCACGCCCGGCAACTCGACGACGATGCGATCGTTGCCCTGCTGCTGGATGACGGGCTCGGAGACGCCGAGCTGATTGACCCGGTTGTGCAGCGTGCTGATGTTCTGCTTCAACGCGTTGTCCTGCACCGCCTTGATCGCGGTGGGACGAAAGGTCGCGACCAGCTTGCTCGACGAACCATCGCCCTCGGTCGCGATCGCCATCTCCGGCATGCCGTCCTCGAGCACCGACCGCGCCTTCGCGGCGGTGTCGGCATCGGTGAACGCGACCTCGATCGCGTCGCCGTCGCGATTGTTCACGCGCGAGATACCGTTGTGCCGGATGTTCTTGTCGCGCAGCAGCGTGCGCGCGTCGCCGGTCAGCGCGTCGAGCCGTTTCGTCAGCGCGCTCTTCATGTCGACCTGCATCAGGAAGTGCACGCCGCCGCGCAGGTCGAGGCCGAGGTACATCGGCAGCGCATGGATCGCGGTCAGCCAGCGCGGCGAGTCGGCCACGAGGTTCAGCGCGACGACGTAGCTCGCGTCGTCGGCCGACGGGTTCAGCCCCTTCTGGATCGCGTCCTTCGCCTTCAGCTGGGCGTCGTTGTCGGCGACCCGCACGCGAACCGACGGCGACTGCCCGTTCTCGAAGAACAGCCCCGTGTTCCCGATCTTCGCCGCGGTGAGCAGGTCCTGGATGCGGTTCAACGTCGCCAGGTCGACCTTGACCGTCGCCTTGCCGCTCGTGACCTGCACGGCCGGCGCCTCGCCG
>CAXTPX010000399.1:0-4003 GCA_964246005.1 uncultured Burkholderiaceae bacterium
AGGTCGCGCGCTACCTCGAGCGCACCTACAGTCCGGACCGCGTGCTGTACCCGATGCGACGGGTCGGTCCGAAGGGGCCGGGCCGCGGCCGCTTCGAGCGCATCGGCTGGGACGAGGCGCTCGACGAGATCGCCACGCGCCTCACCGCGATCGCGGCCGACGATGCGCAGGCGATCCTGCCGTACGCGTTCTCCGGCACGCTCGGGCTGGTGCACAACTTCGGCATGCCGCGCCGCTTCTTCCATCGGCTGGGGGCGTCGCTGCCGGAGCGGGTCCTGTGCTCGATCACCGGCCGCACCGGGTACAACACGTTGATCGGCGCGGGGGTCGGTACCGACATCACGCACTTCGCGGAATCGCGGCTGATCATCCTGTGGGGCACGAATCCGATCGTGTCGAGCCTGCACCTGTGGTCGCGGATCGCCGAGGCGAAGCGCAACGGCGCCCGCGTGATCGCGATCGATCCCTACCGATCGCTATCCGCCGAGAAGGCCGACCTGCACCTCGCGCCGTCGCCGGGCACCGACGGCGCACTCGCCTTCGGGATCATGCACGTGCTGATCCGCGAGGGACTCGTCGACCGCGACTACGTCGATCGCTACACGCTCGGCTTCGAGGCGCTGGCCGCGCGTGCGGCGACGTTCACGCCCGAGGCGGTCGCGGGCATCACGGGACTCGCCGTCGACGACATCGTGCAGCTCGCGCGCGACTACGGCCATGAGCGACGCGCGGCGCTCCGGATCAACTTCGGCATGCAGCGCCACGCCGGTGGCGGCAACGCGGTGCGCGCCGTCGCCTGCCTCCCGGCGCTGACCGGGGCGTGGCGCGAACCATCGGGCGGCATCCTGCTCGACCTCGCAGGCGCCCATGCGGTCGACCTCGCCGGACTCGACGGTCGACACATGATTCCGAACCCGCCGCCGCGCACGGTCAACATGGCGCAGCTCGGCCGTGCGCTGACCGAGCTCGACGATCCGCCATTGAAGGCGCTGTTCGTGTACGCGGCCAACCCGGTCGCCTCGGCCCCCGACAACACGCGCGTGCGGGAGGGGCTCCTGCGGCCGGACCTGTTCACCGTGGTCCACGAGATCTTCCTGACCGACACCTGCGACTACGCCGACATCGTGCTGCCGGCGACCACGCAACTCGAGCAGTTCGATGTCCATCGGCCGTATGGCACGCTGTACACGATGCTGAACGAGCAGGCCATCGAACCGCTCGGCGAAGCCTGTTCGAACGCCGAGCTGTTTCGCCGCCTCGCCGCGCGCATGGGCTTCGACGAGCCGTGCCTCCGGCAGACCGACGAGGAGATCGCGCGCGAGGCCCACGACCCGGCGGCGCCCGTCAACGCGACGCTCGACTTCGACGCGTTGAAGCGGGACGGCTGGCGGCGGCTCGACGTGCCCGAGCGCTTCGCCCCGTTCGCGACCGGCCATTTCCCGACGCCGTCGGGCAAGTGCGAGTTCGAGAGCGCGTCGGCCACAGCCCAGGGCTGGAGCGCGGTGCCCGAATTCATCCCGCCTCGCGAATCGGCGCTGGGCGACGCGGCGCTGGCCGCACGTTTCCCGCTGATGCTGTTGACGCCGCCGGCCCGGCACTACCTGGACGCGAGCTTCTCGTCGATCGAGTCGCTGGTGCGCGACACAGGCGTTCCGTGGGTCGACCTCAACGCCGTCGACGCGGCCACGCGCGGCATCGCGACCGGCGACCGCGTGCGGATCTTCAACGACCGCGGGTCCTTCCGGGTCGTCGCGCGGGTCGGCGACCGGGCGCGCCCCGGCGTGCTGGTCGCGCCGTCGATCTGGTGGCTGAAGAGCGCGGCCGACGGCGAGAACGCGAACGCGGTGACCGGCGATGCATTGACCGACATCGCGTGCGGCGCCACGTACTACGACACCGCGGTCGAGATCGAGCGGGCGGCGTGACGACGATGAAGATCGACGCCGTCGCGATCGGGCAGGCTGTCGAGGAACTCGCGCCATGGATGCAACGGACGCTGGCCGACTTCGTCGCGGCACGCAGTCCGTCCGGTGCGGAGGAGCCGGCGGCAGCGTTCCTGGAACGAGTCCTGCGCGAACTCGGACTCGCCTCCGAACGCATCGCGCTCGATCGCACGCGCATCGAACACCTGCCGATGTTCTCGTGCCCGTGCGATCCGGACAACGGCCGCTTCAACCTGCTGGCGCGTCACACGCCGCGGACCCGGGGCGGCCGGTCGGTGCTCTTCAACGGTCACATCGACGTGGTCCCCACCGGCCCCGAGGCGCTATGGACCCGTCCGCCGTTCGAGCCGTGGACCGCCGACGGCTGGCTGCACGGCCGTGGCGCCGGCGACATGAAGGGTGGCCTGGTCTGCGTGCTGACGGCGCTGCTGGCGTTGCGCGAACTCGGCCTGCAACCGGCCGGGCTCGTCGGCTTCAACGCCGTGCTCGACGAGGAGAACACCGGCAACGGCACGCTCGCCGTCGTGCAGGCGCTTCTCGATCAGACGACCGGATCGCGGCTCGACGAGTTCGATGCCGTCATCATTCCGGAACCGTTCGGCGAGACGTTGATGAGCGCGCAGGTCGGGGTGTGCTGGCTGTTCGTCGAGCTAACCGGCCAGCCCGCGCACGTGGCCTACATGCATCAGGGCGTGAACCCGATCGAGGCCGGCATCGCGATCATGGCGGACCTGAAGACGCTCGAGGCCGAATGGAACGCGCCCGAAGTCCGGCACCCGCTGTTCCGCGATACCGCGCATCCGATCAACTTCAACCTCGGCCGCATCGAAGGCGGCGAGTGGAACTCGTCGGTGCCGTGTACCTGCACGATGGGCATCCGCTTCAGCTTCTTCCCCGGCACGCCGGCCGACGAGGCGCGCCGGGTCGTCAGCGAACGCATCCGCGCGACCGCCGCGCGGCTCAACCCGGCGCTGACGGTCGAGGTCGTCTCGCGTGGTCACTTCTCGCCGGGCTGCGAGTACGACCTCGATGCGTCGGCGATGCAGGTGCTGGCGGGCGCGCACGAACGGGTCAACGGCGCGCCGCCGCAGCACTACGCGTGCACGGCCACTACCGACGGCCGCCACTTCGCGCTGATGACGGACCTGCCGGTGACGATCTATGGGCCTGTGGCCCGCAACATCCACGGCATCGACGAAGCCGTGTCGCTCGACAGCATGCGGCGCGTCGCCACGACGATGGCGCAATTCATCGTCGACTGGTGCGGCGTCGAACCCTTCGAGGACTCCGAACGATGAGCCGACCGCAAGCCGTACCGACCGTGCAGATCGACAACGACCGCGTCAAGGTCACCGAATGGCGCTTCGCGCCCGGTGCCGAGACGGGCTGGCATCGTCACGGGATGGACTACGTCGTCGTCCCCGGTACCACGGGCACGTTGCTGCTCGACACGCCGGAGGGCGAGGTCCGGAGCCCGCTCGAGGCAGGCGTCTCGTACGCGCGGACGGTCGGCGTTGAGCACAACGTGATCAATGCGAACGACCACGAGTTCGTGTTCGTGGAAATCGAATTGAAGTGACGCTCAGAACGTCGCCTCGAAGCGATCCATGGCGCGGTCGAAGCGGGCGAACAGTTCGTCGAGCTCGGCCGCGGTCGTGATCAGCGGCGGGCAGAACGCTACCGCGTCGCCGATCGAGCGAACGATCAGCCCTTGCTCGAGCGCCAGCTCGGCGAGCCGCACGCCGGCCTTTCGGGCCGGATCGAACGGCGTGCGGGTGGCCGGCGTCTCCATCACTTCGATCGCGCCGATCAGCCCGACGCCGCGCACCTCGACGACATGGGGGCGGGCCGCATATCGTCGCAGGGCCTGCTGGAAACGCGGTGCGATCGATCGGACGTGCCCGATGATGTCCTCGTCGTCGTACACGCGCAGCGTCTCGAGTGCGATCGCACACGCGACGGGATGGCCCGAATAGGTGAAGCCGTGGCCGAACGTGCCGATCCGGCCGCTGTTGGCAGCGACCGCGTCGTGCACTTTCTGCGACACCATCACCGCCGAG
>CAXTPX010000400.1:0-3993 GCA_964246005.1 uncultured Burkholderiaceae bacterium
AAATCGGCCGCACTCGAGAAGATTCGTTCGCTGATCGTCGAGTACGCATTGCTGCCGAGCGACCTCGGACTCGAGCCCGCGTCGAGGCGGAGCGGCGTGCCCTCGGCACCGCGCTATCGCGACCCGGAGACGGGCGCGACGTGGACCGGGCGCGGCCGTGTCCCGAAGTGGCTCGAAGGCAAGGACCGCACGCAGTTCGCGATCGACGGAGCCCCGGAGCAACGCACGGAGTGACCCGGCAGGCCGGCCTCGGCGCACGGCTCCAGGACGCTAATTGTCACCGAACGCCGCTGGTGGCCTGCCGCGCGCGTTCCGCGAGCAGACAATGCAGGCCTGTCGGGCAGTCGCCGACCGAACCCCCCGAAGGAAGCAGCATGAACAAGTTCGCCAGGCCCGTCGTGGCCATCGCCCTGCAAGGCGTGATCGGCGTCGCGCTCGCCGCTGCACCACCGGTGCAGTACGCCGACGTGATCTCGTCGACGCCGGTCGTGGTGCAGACCGATGTGCCCCGCCAGGACTGCAACGACGTACCCGGCTACGTACAGACGCCGACCTCCGGCGGTGGCGCGGTGGTCGGCGGCATTCTCGGTGGCCTCGCCGGCAATGCGATCGGCGCCGGCGCGGGCCGCGCGGTCGCCACGGGTGTGGGCGCCATCGCGGGTGCGATCGTCGGCAACAACGTGGAGGCGTCCAACACGGCGCCGACGCCGGTGATCACGACCAACTGCGTCTATTCGCGCACGCCGCGGTCGCAGGTGATCGGCTACGACGTGGTCTACGAGTTCGGCGGGCAGCGCTATACGACCCGCACGGCACGCGACCCGGGCGCGAAGCTCGCGCTGGACGTTCGTCCGTCGAGCGCGTCATCACCGTACGATGCCGCGCCGCCTCAGAATATGGCGCAGGCCGGCCCCTACCCGTCCTCGCCTGCCGGTCCGGTCTATCCGGCTGCCAATGCGGGCTACGCCGCGCCCTACGCGACGCCCTATACCGACACCTGGTATCCGTATCCGCCGTTCAACGACGCCTCCGGCTACTACGGCTATCCGATCGCCCCGGTCTACATCGAAGTCCGCTTCGGCGGTGGCCGCCGTCACTGGCGTTGAGCCGATCGAGTCAGAGCGCGAGCATCTGGCGCAGCGCCTTGCGGCGCATCGGCAGCAGCGGGTCAAGCGCGAGCAGTCCGGTCCGACCGATGCTGCGTTCGAGATACGCGAGCTCCGTCAGTTGTTCCCCGGACGCGGGATCGGTGGGGGCCTCGAAGCCGTTCTCGCGCATCATCAGCAGGCCCTTGGCCCGCATCGACAGTTCGGTGAACAGCCGAAGATAGGCCAGCAGATCGGCGACCACGAGGCCATCGAAGCGCTCTCGCAGCGACTGTAGATAGCGACCGGTCGGCGATGCGTCAAGGCCGCCCGACTTGATCAGGGCGATCCGCTCCGCGTCCGCGTCGAAGCCGCTGCCGAGCCACGCGGCCAGCGTCCGCTCGCCGCGTCGATACGCGAGGAACAGCAACGCCGACACCGCGAGCAGCGTCAGCGGAACGGAGATCGCCGACTCGCGGTCGAGGTGATTGAACGCGGAGTGCAACAGCACCGCAGTCGCGAAGCCCGGCACCAGTGCGCGCAAGCCATGGCGTTCGTCACGCTCGAGGATCGCGAGCGAGATCAGCGCGAACAACGCCGAGGCACCGCCGTGCATGATGGCCGTCCCGAAGCCGCGCACCACCCAGGTCGTCGGGTCAACATCGTGCAGGCGCGAGAGCGCGTATCCGTTCTCGGCCACCGCGAAGCCACAGCCGAGCGCGAATCCGACGATCGCCGCATCGACCATGAAGCCGATGCGATGGCTGCGGATCAGCCACACCAGCAACGCACCCTTGCACGCTTCCTCGACCAGCGGCGAGACGTAGCGCGCGTACGTAGGCAGGTCCATTGCCAGCGCTGCGATGAGCTTGCCGTTGACCCCATAGCAGACCATCGCGGTCGACGCGCCGATCGCCACGAGGCCGACCACGAACTTCATCGGGACGAGCTTGTAGCTGTCGAAGAACACGAGGATCGCCAGCCACCCGAGGACCGGGGACAGGCACAGCAGCGCGGGGACGATGGCGTGAGGCAACGAGCGAGCCGGATGTGCAGTCGAGCGAACCGCCGCTACATGATCTTCAGCGACACCATCCACTCGTGACCGGCCCTGCGGCGGCCTTCGAACCCCTCGGCGACGCCGATCGAGAAGATCGCCTCGTACCAGTGCAGCAGGCTGAAGCGCAGGTCGACCTGGCCGCCGATGCTGCCGTGGTTCGCGCGTCGCGCCGGGCTTTGCGGGTCGGTCCGCAGCACGGTCGCGAACGCCGCCGGTCGCAGCCAGCTCAGGTGGAGATCGGGCCTGCCGACCGACGCGAACACCACCGGCGGGAGGTCGAGCTCGAACGACTGCCGCACGAACGACAGCGCCGACAGGTCGTCGATGTTGAAGCCCGGCAGCGAGTCGTAGTCGCGATAGCGGCGGACCTCGCCGTTGTCGACGCGGTTGTTGCCGAACGCGCCGAAGTAGAAGCTCGCTAGCGGATTGACGCGGTCGCCGCCTGCCACGCCGGCCGCGGTGCGCGACCAGATCGACGTATGGTCCCACGGCAGCGCGAGGCCCACGTCGACGTTGCCGCGCGCCTGCACCGTGCGCACGCCGGGCGCGAAGTTGCCCTTGACCACACCGACCGCGCTGACGCCCTCCTCCTCGTCGACCGCGCCGAGCGAGCGACGCAGGTCGCTGTACGTGAGGCTGCTCGCGACGGTGGTCAGCGTGGTCACCGTACTGGCCACGTTCTGCGCGCCCGGCAGCGTGTCGATGCCGCGGTAATGCGCGACATCGAAGCGCAGGTCGAGGTTGCGGAAGCGGTCGTAGATCAACGGGATGTTGTCGGAGACCTTCGCTGCGAAACCCTTGCGGCTGCGCTGCGTCGGGCCGAAGAGATCGTAGAAGTCGGACCGGTTCCACGACAGCGAGCCGGTGTAGCCGAGATAGCTTCCGGTCAACGCGAGATGCCCCTGCTCCGACGGTTTCAGCTTGTGGTCGGGCGTGACCGCCGCGGTGAGACCGACGTTCGCGAAGCCGAGGAAGTCGGCGTAGCTGGCGTGATAGCCGATGCCGGCGGTCTCCTTGTATCCCTGCAGGACCGGGTACGCATTGACGAGGCCCACCTCGCGACGCGGGTCGTACGGCCGTGGCGACGTCGACGGATCCAGCTCGTCGGTCGCGGCCGTCGGCGGCACCTGCCAGGTCTTCACGATCGGATGCCGGTCGGCGACGTCGGTGCCGAGGAAACGGATCGCGCTGACGTCCGCGAGCGGCACCGGCCGCTCCACGATCGACGGCACGAAGCCGCCGCCGGTGTACGCCATCACCATCAGCCGGCCGTCGTCGAACGGCAACGGCCGGAACACGCCGACCTCGGCGTTGGTGACCGCCTCGATCGCACCGGTGGCCGGCTCGCAGCGGAAGATGTTCGACACGCCGGTGAAGTAGCTGCTGCCGTACAGGTAGCGGCCGTCCGGCGAGAAGACGAAGCCTTCGGGCGCCGCCTGTCCGAACTCGAACTGCGCGGTCTGTTCGAGCCGGCCCTCGCGCAACGCGGGCAGCGACCAGATGCGCAGGAACTGGTCGCCGTTGACCTCCTTGACCGAGGCCGACAGCGAGCGACCGTCGGGCGAGACGTCGAGGTTGGTCGGCACGACGTCGTATCCGAACGTATACAACGTGTCCCAGTCGACATAGGGAAACGGCAGGCGCACCAGCGTCGCGATGCCGTTCGAGTGGCGCACCCCGTACAGCGCGCGATCGTGCGGATCGAACGCGAGCGCACCGATGCGCGCTCGCTTCAGCAGCGGGATCTCCTGGCCGGTATCGAGGTCGAGCGCGACGAGGTCGCGACGGTCGAGCTTGTTGGCGTTGTAGAACAGCGTTCGCCCCACCGGATCGAACGCGAGCGACGTC
>CAXTPX010000401.1:0-3979 GCA_964246005.1 uncultured Burkholderiaceae bacterium
CGAGGCCCTTCGCGGAATGCACCGTCATCAGCTGCAGCGCGTCCTGCCCGGCGCCCGCCTGGTTGTCGCCCGCCTCGAGCGACGCGTGCGCGAGGAACGCGTCGAGCGGCGACGCGTACTCCGGGTCAGCGACACCGACGTCGATCACCTCGAGCTCGTCGGGGTCGACCGTGACGGCCCCCGCGGTCTGCAGCTCCGCGCGCGGCGGCGCGACGGTGGTGGGGATCTGGTTCGCGCGCGCGTTCATCGCGAAGCCTTCCTCGCCCGAGAAGCTCGCTGCCGCGTTGACGAGCTCGTTCAGGTTCTCGATCCGCTCGGCGCCTTCCTTCTCGGTCTCGTAGAACGCGATCAGGCCGCTCGCGTGGTTGACGTGCTCGATCATCTCGGAAAGCGGCATCGCCTGCGTCTCGAAGCGCATGCGCTCGATCAGGGTGACGAAGGTCCCGATCTTGGCGGCGACGCCCGCGCCCGCCCGCGAGTCGAGCTGCAATGCCGCGGCATACAGCGACAGCGGGGCGGAGACCGAGCCGTCCGCGGCCTTCCGACCCCGTGCCGCGTCCTGCAGCACTTCGATCGAACGCGCGCCGATGCCGCGGGCCGGCACGTTCACCACCCGCGCGAACGACGTGTCGTCGTCGGGGTTGGCGACGAGTCGCAGGTACGCGAGCGCGTGCTTGACCTCCTGGCGCTCGAAGAAGCGCAGCCCGCCGTAGACGCGATACGGGATCGCGGCCGAGAACAGCGCGTGCTCGATCACGCGCGACTGCGCGTTCGATCGATACAGCACGGCGATGTCGGAACGCGACATCCCCTCACGAACCAGCGACCTGACCTCGTCGACCAGCCACTGCGCTTCCTGCGCGTCGCTCATCGCCTCGTAGACGCGCACCGGCTCGCCCTGCCCGGCATCGGTCCACAGGTTCTTGCCGAGGCGCGTGCCGTTGTTGCGGATGAGCGCGTTGGCCGAGTCGAGGATGTGCCCGTGCGAGCGATAGTTCTGCTCGAGCTTGACGACGTTCTGCACGCGGAACTCGCGCTCGAACTCGGCCATGTTGCCGACGTTCGCGCCGCGGAACGCGTAGATGCTCTGGTCGTCGTCGCCCACCGCGAAGATCGCCGACGGATCGGCCGTGCCGAACCCGGCCAGGAGCTTCAACCATTTGTACTGCAGGACGTTCGTGTCCTGGAATTCGTCGACCAGGATGTGCCGGAAGCGCGCCTGGTAGTGTTCGCGCAGCGGCTGGTTGCGCGTCAGCAGCTCGTATGCGCGCAGCAGCAGTTCGGCGAAGTCGACCACGCCCTCGCGCTGGCACTGCTCGTCGTAGAGGCGATAGATCTCGATCAGCTTGCCGTCGAAGTCCGTGTCGACCTCCACGTCCTTCGCGCGCAGACCCTTCTCCTTGCAGCCGTTGATGAACCACGTGGTCTGGCGCGCCGGATAGCGTTCGTCGTCGATGCCGTGCGCCTTCTGCAGTCGCTTGACGGCCGCGATCTGGTCGCCCGAGTCGAGGATCTGGAAGGTCTGCGGCAGCGCGGCGTCGCGATGGTGCGTGCGCAGGAAGCGGTTGCAGAGTCCGTGGAAGGTGCCGATCCACATCCCGCGCAGGTTGATCGGCAACATGCCCGACAGCCGCGCGAGCATCTCCTTGGCGGCCTTGTTCGTGAACGTGACGGCCAGCACCCCGGCGGGCGACACCTGACGCGTCGTCACGAGCCACGCGAGCCGCGTCGTCAGCACGCGCGTCTTGCCACTGCCCGCGCCGGCGAGGATCAACGCCGGCTGCGGCGGCAGGGTGACGGCTGCGAGCTGCTCGGGATTGAGACCGGACAGCAGCGTCGGCTGCTGGAACGACGCGGCGAGCCGATTGACTTCGGCGACCGGTAGTTCATCGGGTTCTTGCATGGGTGGGCGGCGTTGCCAACGCGACGAGGTTGGCCGGTGCTGAAACCGCCGAATCATACCGCTTGCGAATCGGCGGATCGCCACGGTCGTGACAGCCACCCGGGAGGCGGCGGCCCGAATCGGCGCGATACGCCAGCGGGCGCCTCCACCCGGTGTCGTCGCTATAATTCGCGGCTCTCCCGCCGGCCCGGCCTTCAGCCGACCGTACCCATCGCGTCGTCATCGGCGCCGACCCGACGACCATGTCCGACGCCCCGCTCCCCCCGTACGATCACAAGGCCGTCGAAGCCGGCGCGCAGGCCGAGTGGGATACAGCCCGCGCATGGCGCATGGTCGAGAACGACCCGCGCTTTCCGAAGGGCAAGTTCTACGCGTGCTCGATGCTGCCGTACCCCTCCGGCAAGCTGCACATGGGACACGTGCGCAACTACACGATCAACGACGTGATGGCGCGCTACCGTCGGATGTGCGGGTACAACGTCCTGATGCCGATGGGCTGGGACGCGTTCGGCCTGCCGGCCGAGAACGCCGCGATGGACCACGGCGTGCCGCCGGCCCGCTGGACCTACGACAACATCGCCGCGATGAAGGAGCAGTTCGCGGCGATCGGTCTCGCGATCGACTGGTCGCGCGAGGTCACGACCTGCAAGCCCGACTACTACCGGTGGAACCAGTGGCTGTTCCTGAAGATGCTCGACAAGGGCATCGCCTACCGGAAGACCGGTCGCGTCAACTGGGACCCGGTCGACCAGACGGTGCTCGCCAACGAGCAGGTGATCGACGGGCGCGGATGGCGCTCGGGCGCCGTCGTCGAAAAGCGCGAGATCCCGATGTACTACCTGCGCATCACCGACTATGCCGACGAGCTCTTGACCTCGCTCGACGCGCTCGGCTGGCCGGAGCGCGTGAAGACGATGCAGCGCAACTGGATCGGCAAGAGCGCAGGCGTGACGATCGCGTTCCCGTACGACCTCGGCACGTTCGGCGGCAAGGTGGTCACGGCGCACGGCATCGACAATCCCGAGGCGGTGCCGGCCCCGGACCACTTCCCGAACGAAGGCACGTTGCGCGTCTTCACGACGCGCGCCGACACGCTGATGGGCGTGTCGTTCGTCGCGATCGCCGCCGAGCATCCGATGGCCGCGGTGCTCGCGAAGGACCAGCCGGCGCTGCAGGACTTCATCGTCGAATGCGCACAGGGGGGCGTCGCGGAGGCCGACATGGCCGCGATGGAGAAGAAGGGCATGCCGACGCACTTCCACGTCACGCATCCGCTGACCGGCCAGCTGGTGCCG
This sequence comes from uncultured Burkholderiaceae bacterium, assembly GCA_964246005.1. Taxonomy (GTDB): domain Bacteria; phylum Pseudomonadota; class Gammaproteobacteria; order Burkholderiales; family Burkholderiaceae_D; genus CAHJXF01. The sequence goes on from CAXTPX010000401.1 coordinate 3,199, forward strand.
GTGTGGATCGGCAACTACGTGCTGATGACGTACGGCGAAGGCGCCGTGATGGGCGTGCCCGCGCACGACGAGCGCGACTTCGCGTTCGCGAAGAAGTACGGCCTGCCGATCAGGCCGGTCGTCGTCCCGTCGTCGTGGGCGGCCAGGGGTCTCGATGGCGCGGCCGCGGTGGCGGTCGAGCCGGGCCCTTCGGTGATGGTGGCGCCCGACGGCGACACGACGGTGATGCCGCGCGCCGACGAGGGCCTGTGGGCCGAATGGCAGGATTCGTTCGGCGAGCCCGGCACGTGCGTGCACTCGGGCGTCTACGACGGGATGGACTTCGCGACCGCGGTCGACGCGATCGCACGCGACCTCGCGGCGAAGGGCCTCGGCGAGAAGACCACGACGTGGCGCCTGCGCGACTGGGGCGTGAGCCGCCAGCGCTATTGGGGCACGCCGATCCCGATCATCCATTGTCCGGAGCACGGTCCGGTGCCGGTCCCGGAGGCGGACCTGCCGGTCGTGCTACCCGAAGATCTCGTGCCCGACGGCACCGGCAGTCCGCTCGCGAAGAGCGCGGCCTTCATCGCGTGCACCTGCCCCGTGTGCGGCAAGCCCGCCGAGCGCGAGACCGACACGCTCGACACGTTCGTCGACTCGGCTTGGTACTTCATGCGCTACTGCTCGCCCGATTCGGCGGACTCGATGGTGGATGCGCGCAACGACTACTGGATGCCGATGGACCAGTACATCGGCGGCATCGAGCACGCGATCCTGCACCTGCTCTATTCGCGCTTCT
>CAXTPX010000402.1:0-3973 GCA_964246005.1 uncultured Burkholderiaceae bacterium
ATCGCGATGTTCCTGCTGGCGATGTGCTCAGAGCACTTCCGGTGCGAGCGACACGATCTTCATGAAGCGCTCGGTGCGCAGCTCGCGCGTGACCGGTCCGAAGATGCGCGTGCCGATCGGCTCGAGCTTGGCGTTGAGCAGCACGGCGGCATTGCCGTCGAACTTGACGAGCGAGCCATCCTGGCGGCGAACGCCCTTGGCTGTGCGCACGACGACCGCGTTGAAGATCTCGCCCTTCTTGACCCGGCCGCGCGGCGCCGCGTCCTTGACGGTGACCTTGATGATGTCGCCGATGGTCGCGTAGCGACGCTTGGATCCACCGAGAACCTTGATGCACAGGACTTCGCGCGCACCGGTGTTGTCGGCCACTTCGAGCCGGGATTCCGTCTGAATCATTGTCTTTTCTCTAGCCCAACTTGATCCGCGACACCGGAGTGTCGGTGCGGTCAGTCTTGGTCCCGTTCGGGGTTGGATTGCGCGTGCCGGTGTCGGTGGCCCGACGGCTCGGTTCGAAATTCGTTCCGCGCCGAGGCGCCGGATTCGAGCGAGCCAGCGACTATAGCGGAGTCCGCAGAAGTTCGCAAGTGTCCTGTCGCGCCGAGGCCCGCGTGCCGCCCGCCCCATTCGTCGCAGGGAACTACCACCGTCCATCTTCCGTGGGTCAAGGAAGAACTGAGGGACGGCTGGTACGGCAAACGGCTGGGCCTCGATTTCTGTCCTACCTGTCGGTCTCGGTCGTGGAGGCGACGCTGCTGCTGATCGTGATCCGAGCCGCACCGATCGGCCGAATTCCAAGGATGCTCACGCTCGCCATCGCGGCCGTCCTCATCGCCATGGCAGGCACCTTCGTCCGACACGAGACCGTGATGGTCCTCGTACCCGGCTACACGACTTGGTCGAATTTCTTCGAGCGTGTCTGGCCCCGCTTGTGGATCACCGCGTCGATCACCTGCTCGTTCGTCCTCGGGGCCACAGAGCTCCTGCGCAACGAGGCGATCGATGTCGAGGCGGCGCATCGGGCCGACCTTGATCGGTCGACGCTGGAATGGAAACTCCTCGCCGCACGCCTCGAGGTTCTTCGCGCACAGGTGGAACCGCATTTTCTCTTCAACGCTGAGCACCGTCCGGAGTCGCTACGAAACCGATCCGGCAGCGGGACGGATCATGCTGGAGAACTTGGAGCGCTCCCTGCAGGTGGCGTTGCCCCATCTGCAATCCGGTGGGGGACCACCTTCAACTTCTGGCGGCCCGTCACGGCGATCCACTTCTACGACCCGAACAGCACGTGGCAGGAGTTCGGCTTCCCGACGCCGCCGACGCGTGACTACACGTCCGGACATTCGAGGGAGGGTGGCGCCGCGGCAGCCGTGATGCGCACCGTATTTGAGGTGCCCCGCACGCATGCGCGCTGCCTGACTTCCATCGGCGATCGGATTCGAAAGGGGAGTGGCTGCCCCGACCCGGCGCCGCTCCAATGAAAAGGCCCGCATCGCGGGCCTTTTCATCGATCGCGCAACGCGAACGTCAGATCACGCGCGCCGCCTCGATCAGCTTTGTCACCGTCCAAGCCTTCGTCCGCGAAATCGGTCGCGTTTCCGCGATCTCGACCATGTCGCCTTCGTTGTACTGATCCGTCTCGTCGTGCGCGTGATACTTCTTCGAGCGCACCATGAACTTGCCGTACAACGGGTGCTTGACGCGACGCTCGATCAGCACGGTCACCGTCTTGTTCATCTTGTTGCTGACCACACGACCGACCAGCGTCCGTGTAAGTCCGCCCTTGTGGGCGCCTTGTTCTTCGGTCGACGGCGCGTCGACCAGGGCTTCGTCCGTCATTGCTTGTCCGCCTTCTTGCCCTTCGTGGGCTTCGTCGTCGACGCCGGAACGGCCGACGTTGCCGCCGTCGCGCCCGATGCCTTCTGGGTCATCACCGTCCGCACGCGAGCGATGTCGCGACGGACCTTCTTCAATTGGCTGGTGTTCGACAGCTGCTGCGTCGCGATCTGCATCCGAAGCCCGAACTGGGCCTTCAACAGGTCAGTCAGTTCCGTCCCCAGCGCCGCGGCGTCCTTGTCGCGCAATTCAGATGCATTCATCTCGATATCCCTCTTCGTCCGTTCTCGGCTGCGCGCTCAGGTACCGACCTGGCGAATCACGAACGTCGTCGCAAGCGGCAGCTTGGCAGCCGCCAGGCGGAACGCCTCGCGCGCCAGCGTCTCGTCGACCCCGTCCATTTCGTAGAGCACCTTGCCCGGCTGAATCTCCGCGACGTAATACTCGACGCTACCTTTACCATTTCCCATCCGGACTTCAGCGGGCTTCTGGCTGATCGGCTTGTCCGGAAAGATACGGATCCAGATTCGGCCACCGCGCTTGATGTGGCGGGTCATCGCCCGACGCGCGGCTTCGATCTGACGTGCCGTGAGGCGACCGCGACCGACGGCCTTCAGGCCGTACTCGCCAAACGACACCTTCGCGCCACGCGTGGCGACGCCGGTGTTGCGACCCTTCTGTTCTTTCCGATACTTCCGGCGTGCTGGTTGCAACATGATTCACATCCCTCGAATTAGTGCGCGCTCAGTCCTTCTTGGGCACGGTCGTGCCGCCCACCGCATCGGCTTCTTTCGAAGCCGCACCCGGGGGCGCCGCTGCCTTGCGAACCCGCTTGACGACCGGCGCCGTCTTCGTCGCGTCGGTCAGCGCAGCAGCCTCGGCGGGCTTCGCGGAATCGGAAGCCGCGGCACCAGCCGTCTCGCCTTCGACACGACGCGGCGGACGCGGACGGACACCCGGTGGCGTACGACGGCCCGGACGACGGTCGTCGCGATCGTTGTCCGGTGTCACGACGGCAGGCGCTTCGTTGCCAGCCAGACGCTCGCCCTTGTAGACCCAGACCTTGATGCCGATGGCACCGTAGGTCGTCTGCGCTTCGCCGAAGCCGTAGTCGATGTCGGCGCGCAGCGTGTGCAGCGGCACGCGGCCTTCGCGATACCACTCGCGGCGCGCGATCTCGATGCCGTTCAGACGTCCCGACGACATGATCTTGATGCCCTGCGCGCCGAGGCGCATCGCGTTCTGCATCGCGCGCTTCATCGCACGACGGAACATGATCCGCTTCTCGAGCTGCTGTGCGATCGAGTCGGCGATCAGCTGCGCATCGATCTCCGGCTTGCGGATCTCTTCGATGTTGACGTGCACCGGCACGCCCATGCGCTTCTGCAACTCGACCTTGAGCGACTCGATGTCTTCGCCCTTCTTGCCGATGACGACGCCGGGGCGCGACGAGAAGATCGTGATGCGCGCGTTCTTCGCGGGACGCTCGATCACGACGCGACCGACCGACGCGTTCTTCAGGCGCTTCTTCAGGAACGCGCGAACGCGCAGGTCCTCGTTGAGCATGCCGGCGAAGTTGACGTTGCCCGCATACCAGCGGCTCGTCCAGTTGCGCGTGACCGAGAGACGAAATCCGGTCGGATTGATTTTTTGACCCATCGTGTTCCTCAGTGTCCCTTGCGTGGCGCAGGCGAATCAGCGACGGTGATCGCGATGTGACAGGTTTGCTTCTCGATCTGGTTGCCGCGGCCCTTGGCCCGTGCGGACGAGCGCTTCAGCGACGTGGCCTTGTCCACCAGGATCACCGACACGCGCAGTTCGTCGATGTCGGCGCCGTCGTTGTGCTCGGCATTGGCGATCGCCGACTCGAGCACCTTCTTGATGATGGTGGCGGCCTTCTTCGGGCTGAACGTCAACACGTTCAGCGCCTGGTCGACCTTCTTGCCGCGAATCAGGTCCGCAACCAGACGACCCTTCTGGGCCGACAGGCGAACACCGCGCAGCACTGCTCTGGTTTCCATCATGGCTCCTTATTTCTTGGCCTTGCGGTCCGCCGCGTGACCCTTGAAGGTCCGCGTGACCGCGAATTCGCCGAGCTTGTGACCCACCATGTTTTCGGAGATGTACACCGGCACATGCT
>CAXTPX010000403.1:0-3953 GCA_964246005.1 uncultured Burkholderiaceae bacterium
CTGCCTGACGCGCGGTGCACCGTTCACCGAACGCACGCTGGTGCACGCCGGCTTCCTGACGCAGGCGCGTTCGGTCCTCGCGAACCGGCCGTACCTGATCCTCATCGGCGTCAAGCTGCTGACGCTGACCTCGCTCAGCACGTACGCCATCTTCCCGTTCTTCTTCCAGCGGATCATGGGCGTGTCGAACGTCTATCTCGGCACCTACTTCGCCACGTCGTCGGTGATGCTGATCGCGAGCCAGCCGCTGTGGATCCGGCTCAGCAGGCGCTTCGGCAAGGCCGCCACGTTCCGGCTCGCGCTGCTGGTCTCGCTGCCGATCTGGTTGAGCTGGTTGTTCGTGCACGCGGGCGCCCCGCTGTGGACGATCCTCGTGCGCGGCGGACTGATCGGGCTCGTCGGCGGCGGCGCGCTGCTGATGGGTCAGTCGTTGTTGCCCGACACGATGGAATACGACTACCTGTCCACCGGCCTGCGCCGCGAGGGAATCTTCGCGGGCTTCTACACGACGGTCGAGAAGATCGCGGCGGCGATCGGCATCGCGCTGGTCGGATCGATCCTCGCGGCCGCCGGATACGTGCAGTCGCGTGGCGTCGACACGGCCCAGCCCGACAGCGCCCTCCTCGCCATCCGGCTCGTCATCGCATTGCTGCCGACCGCCGTGTCGATCGGTGCGCTGCTGTTGCTGCTCGCCTACAAGCTGACCGAGGCCGACCTCGCGGCGCTGCGCCGGCGAGGCCCGCCGGTCGTCGCCCCGACGTGATCGCGCCGAGCCGTCCTTCTTCAACCCTCACCGGAGCACGCCATGGATAGCGAGATTCCCATCCGCTCGGTCAGCCGCTTCATCGCCGTCTTCAGGGAAATCAACCTCAAGGGGCCTCTCTCGCTCGGCGAGATGGTGCAGGCCACCGGCATCCCGTACCCGACGACTTCCCGCATCGTCCAGACGATGCTCAGCCACGGGCTGATCGAACAGATCCCGAAGACCAAGTCGTATTCCGTCGCCGCGATGGCGATGAGCCTGTCGCACGGATTCCAGGCCGCCAACCGGCTCGCGACCGCGGCGCGTCCGGTGATCGAGGCGTTGACGCATCGCATCGGCTGGCCGGTCGCGGTGATGACGCGCGTCGGCACGTCGATGGTGGCGCGGGCATCGACCCACCATCTCACGTCGCTGTCGTTCCATGCATTCCCGGCCGGCAGTTCGATCCCGGTGCTGCACTCCGCGTCGGGTCACGTGTTCCTCGCATACGCGTCGCGCGAGGAGCGGGCCGGCGTGCTCGACGGATTGCAGCGCTTCAACAACATCTCGCCGATGCTGTCGCTGTTCCAGGAGGGTCGCCCGCTCGAGCGGATCCGTGCCGAAGGCCATGCGACCTACGAACGCAACATGCACTCGCAGACACCGGGCAAGACCTCGTCGATCAGCGTGCCGGTGCAGGTCGACGATCAGTTGCAGGGCACGCTGACGATGATCTTCTTCGCATCGGCGATGCCGATGGACGAGGCATTGCGCCGCTATCTCGCCGAGCTTCGACAGAGCGCGAAGGCGATCGAGCTGTCGTTGGCATTGGAGTTCGCCGCTTCCAGCCCCGCAGGTCGGTCGAGGGCACGTGCGCCGGCGGCAGCGCGACGCCTCACAACACCTTTACCGGCCGCCGCGCTCTCGGCGCGAACCCGGGACTTTTCCACCGGCTTCGCCGAGGTGCCAAGGAGCGTCGCGCTTCGTTGATGTCGCCACGGGCGCGCTGAGCATCCCGGACCGACCGCGGTGCGGGGGTCGACGCGCGAAGGCGAGCGCCACCTTGATGAATTGCGTTCGGGTCCCGCGCACAGAGGAAGGGGGGGAAAACAACGAATCGACGTCCGTTTTTCCACCAGCCGATCGACTGCAATGCTGCTGCCCTTGAGGCAATTGTTGTTGTCTATATTGGTTTATCGCTGATGGACCGAGCGGCCTCCGGGTTGAAGTGAACTTCCGCCCGTTCTTCATCGTTGCTAGACATGGGAAATCGGGAATGACGACGACCAAAGCCGTGCACGCGCTGCGCCCGACTGGATTCAAACAACGCGCCCTCAACGCGGCTGTTGGATCATTGTTCGCAATCTCCCAGCCTCTGTTCGTGACAGCCGCGGTAGCGCAGGAATCGCCCGCTGCGGACCCTGCAACGAGCGAGAAGGCGAAGGCCGCGGCTGCCCCGTCCGAAACGCTCGAGGCAGTGACGGTCACCGCGCGAAAGAAGAGCGAGCGTCTTCAGGACGTGCCGCTTTCCGTCACCGCCGTCACTGGGCAGACGCTGCAGGACACCAACGCATCGAGTGTTCGCGACATCGTCAACCTCACGCCCGGCGTGAGCATTGTGACCGGCGGCGCGGAGTCCAACGTCAACTTTACGGTCCGCGGCATCTCCGACCTGAGCGGCGGCCTCGGCGATCCGGATGTCGCCGTGTTCATCGACGGCGTATACCAGTCCAATCGGGGCGCGATCAGCATCGGTCTCCTCGATCTGCTGCGCGTCGAGATCATCAAGGGGCCGGTCAGCGCGCTCTACGGACGCAACGCCTACGCGGGCGTCGTCAATTACGTCACGACGCCGCCGCAGAAGGAGCTGGAAGCCAATGCATCGCTGACGGCCGGCGATCGCGGCCGAGGCCAGATCAAACTCGCGCTCGGGGGTGCACTCGGCTCGGATGCGGTGCTGGGACGCCTCGTCGTCTCACACGACGAATTTAACGGGACGTATCACGACTCGGTCAACGGCCACACCGCGGGCGGGTACCGCAAGAACGACCTCCTCGGCCGGCTGACGGTCAAGCCCCTCGACCGATTGACGATCGACGGATCGTTCTATTACGGCGACGACTTCTTCGACAACGTCCCGTACGAGATCAACACCAACAACTGCGGTCCGGTCAGCACGTCGCCGCTAACCCCCGGACAGTTCACGCAGTTCTGCGGACAGTTCAATCCGAAGCAGCAGCCGGTTCAGGTCTCGGCCATCAACCCGCAGTCCGGCGCAACCGGCAACCAGCGCAAGGTGTACGCCGAATCGGTCCGCTTCAACTACGACGCCGAGATCGTCGACGCTTCTGCGCTGGTCGGCTACAACAACGTCAAGCAGCTTCGCCTGTCGACCTTCTCGGGTACGCGCGTCGGTTCGCCGTATCGCGGGTCGGACGGCAACATCTACAACCTCGAGACGTATTTCGGCCAGCCCACCAGCGACGAGGACAGCAGTCTCGATTTCCGGATCTCGACGAAGCAGAACCAGCCGCTGCGCGGCTCGGTGGGGGCCTATGTCTATCACTCGCGGTCGAACCTCGACACGTTGTTCTCCATTGACGGCACGCCGCTTCCGCCCAACGTCGGCGTCCTTACGGTCGCACCAGCCTACAACAGCGCCCTCAACCGCACGGGTGCCCCGAGCCAGAACATCACGATCATCAACCAGACCGAGCGCCTGCTGTCGCCGTTCGCGACGCTCGAGTACGACGTGTTGCCCGCGCTGACCGGCGCGGTCGAGTACCGTCACACGCAGCAGAAGCGCACGTTCGACGAACCCGCCAACATCGCGTTTCCCGGCGTCGATCACCCGCTCGGCGCAGCCGGCACCGTCGACACGAAGATCAACTTCGACAACTATCGTGCGAGCCTGCGCTACAAGCTCACGCCCGACGCGATGGTCTATGCGAGCGCCGCCAACGGCACCAAGGGCGGTGGCTTCAACCCGGGCGCGCGCGTGGTATCCGAACTCGCCTTCGGACCGGAGAACAACAACACGTTCGAGGCGGGCGCGAAAGGCACGTTCCTTAACGGGGTGTTCGGTGCAGGCGTCTCTGTCTTCAGGATCAACGCACGCAACGTGCAGATCGTCGGTCCGTCGAGCGATCCGACCAACATCGCGCTGATTACTGCGAACTACGCGCGAGCACGAAGCGACGGCGTGGACATC
>CAXTPX010000404.1:0-3953 GCA_964246005.1 uncultured Burkholderiaceae bacterium
ATCGGCAAGGGTGCCTTGTGGCTCGACCTGCGCACGGTCGAGACGCCCGACGAAGTGCTGGCCTCGTGGGCGCACTTCGCCTGGAAGACGCGAGGTAGCGAGCCTTCGTGATCATCGGTACCGCCGGCCATGTCGACCATGGCAAGACGACGCTGGTCCGGGCGCTCACCGGCGTCGATACCGACCGCCTGCCCGAGGAGAAGGCGCGCGGCATCTCGATCGAGCTCGGGTTCGCGTACGCGTCGCTCGACGGGGGCGACGACGAGCCGGTCGGCTTCATCGACGTGCCCGGGCACCGCCGCTTCGTGCAGACGATGATCGCCGGGGCGGCCGGCGTCGACGTCGGCCTGTTGGTCGTCGCGGCCGACGACGGGCCGATGCCGCAGACGCGCGAGCACGTCGACATCCTGCGCTGGCTCGATGTCCGACGGCTGGTCGTCGCGTTGAGCAAGGTCGATCGCGTGGACGAGGCTCGTCGCGACGAAGTCGTGCAGGCGCTCGACGAACTGCTCGAAGCCACGCCGTATCGCGGATCGCCGATCGTGCCCGTGTCGGCGGTCGACCACGGCGGACTCGATGCATTGAAGGCAGCGCTGCTCGCGCATCGGGCCGAACGTCGCAGCGACGACGGCCGACGCTTCCGGCTCGCGATCGACCGGGCCTTCGTGCTGCAGGGCATCGGCCTCGTGGTCACCGGCACGTGCTTCTCCGGCCGTGTCGCGATCCACGATCGCCTGATCCTGCTGCCGGGCGGCCTCGAGGCACGCGTGCGCACGATCCATGCGCAGAACCGGCCGGTCGAAGCGGCGCACGCCGGACAGCGCATCGCGCTGAACCTCGCCGGCCGCGGGGTCGAGAAGAGCACCGTTCATCGCGGCGACTGGATCGTCGATCCGGCGCTCGCATTCATGACCGATCGGGCGGACGTCGCGCTACGGGGCGGCCGCGAAGCAGCGTTCGACGAACGTCACTGGCGCGGGGTGCGCTTCCATGCCGGCGCGGCGTCGTGCAACGCCCGCGTCGTGTCGCTGGCATCGAGCACGGACGAAGCGCCGGACACGGTGCTCGCGCAGGTCGCGTTCGAGCACCCGATCCATCTGCTCGCCGGCGACCGCTTCGTGCTGCGCGACTCCGGCGCCGACGGATCGGCGACGAGCGTCGCGGGCGGCATCGTGCTCGACGTCGACGTACCGGCCCGTGGCCGCCGCAGCACGGCGCGTCTCGACCTGCTCGCGGTCGCGGCCGGGGACGACGCAGCGCGGACGCTCGTCCATGCGATCGGCGCGAGCGCGAAGGGGATCGATCTCGCGCACTGGAACCGGCTGCACAACACGATGTTCGACGCGGCGGCGGTGTCGCGGCTGATGCCGATCGCGGGCGGTCCGTGCGATGGCGAGGCGAGGGCGGTCCTCTTCGCGAGCGAACGCTGGGACGCGCTGCTGGCCCGCGTCGTCGACGTGCTCGCGGCCGAACATCTGCGGGTGCCGGACGCGGTCGGACCGGGCCGCGACCGGCTGCGTCGCATGGCGGCGCCGTCGGTCGACGCGACGACCTTCTCGACGATGCTCGCCGCGTTGAAGGCCGACGGCCGGGTCGTGCAGAGCGGCGCGTGGCTGCACCTGCGCGAGCATCGGGTCGAGCTGTCGGCCGACGACCGTCGCCGATTCGACACGGCCCGTGCGCTGCTCGCCGCGGCGGAGCCGTACAACCCGCCCCGGGTGCGCGACATCGCGAGGGCGACGGGCGACGACGAGAGCGCGATGCGCAAGTTGTTCATGCGGCTCGCGTCGCAGGGCGAGGTCTATCGCGTCGCCCACGACCATTACTTCCTGCCCGCTGCGGTGCGAGCGCTCGCGGGCTTCGCAGCCGAGGTCGCGGCGGTCGAAGGCGTGGCGAGAGCGGCCGTCTTTCGTGACAGAATCGGCGTCGGTCGGAAGGTGGCGATCCAGATCCTCGAGTTCTTCGATCGCGTCGGCTACACGCGCCGCCACGGCGACGACCATCGCGTCATCCAGCGCACGCTGTTCGACGACTGACCCGATCCAACGGAAGAGACACGTCCCCGGTGGGGCGGCCGGACTTCAAATCCGGACAGGGGCCGCCATGCGGTCCCGGGTGGGTTCGACTCCCATTCTCTTCCGCCTGGTCGGCTACCCTGAAATCGGGAAGCGGGCATCGCTCGAGGACAAACCAATGACCATTTGCACGATGCGATGCCCGGCTTGGATACGTGGCGGCCGTGAGGAAGTCGGCACCTCCCGGCCGCCATGCCGCACCGGTTGATCATTTCAAGAGCGCGGCAATGATCGGCGCCAATGCCGTCACCCATCCCTTGGCAGTATCGTTGACCTGTGCGATGAAATCGGCGGTCGTTCCGTCATCGTTAATCACGTCGAAATACACGCCGTCATCTTCGAAACGGAGATGCAAATGATAGTCCGATGATTTGGACACCTGCTGTTTCGCCAATATTCGACCGGTATTTGCATCCTGGAACCAGATCGAGTTGACTCCGTTGACTTGTGATTGATAGAACTTCACAACGGTACCAGTGGCGCTCCGCAGGACCTTGTAATGAACGCTGTTCCAATACCAGGGCACTCCACACCATTGGCAACTCCAGTGAGTCTTGGCTGGAATGGTATGAAATTGCTTGTCGTCCAAGTCGAATCTGGGCCATAACCATGGCACCGGTGGTGGGAGCTCGCCCGGGGCAAGGTCCTTCGACGCAGAACCGTTGTGCGACGAGTCGATCGATTGCAGTGCGTAAGCTCTAGTCGAATTGTTGTAGATCTCGTCGATCCAGCCGATTGCCATGTTTCCCCCGCGTTAAGTAAGGAGCGAGCAGGCGAGTGCCTGTTCCTTACTACAGACGGAAATTGCAGACGCTTGAGGACATGCGGATCAACATTTTCTGCAACCCGAGTTGGCGATGAAGGGATCGAACTGTGCCCCCGGGCCGCAGATGCTCGAGCCGTTTGGCAATAGCTCGGCCGCCTCATTCAGTCCTGTGCAATTTTTCCTTCAGCTTGATCACCGTCGATTTCAGATGCGGGCTGACCCCCGGCTGCCGTGCAATCGCCGCACTGGCCAGGCGCGACTGGTTTCCCGCCCAGCGTCGGCGCCCGACGCGCAGTCCGCACAGTCCCGCCTGCGCACGCCAGTGGGCAACGACCGGACTGGCGTCGTAGTGATCGAACGCGAGGCGCGGCAGCCAGCGCTCGTAGACAGCGAGTCCCTCCGACTCGCGGCCGATGGAACACAGCGCCCGCGCCCGCGCGAGCCACGCGAACTCGTCGGCGTGCATGGCCGGTTTCGGCGTCAGCTGCTCGGTCATGGCCAGCACCGCGGCGTTGCGGCCGCGCTCTAGGGCGACCATCAGGATGGAGTTGCCGAGTCCGGCGTGTGCCTTCCGTTCCAGCTCTCGCTGTGTCGCTGAATCCGGAAGCGCTTCGTACTCGGCGAGCCGTGCGTCGGCCTCCTCGTAACGACCCGCCTGGACGAGGGCCGATGCGAGCAGATCGTAGGTCCGCCACAGGTCACCCGAATGCTGCCACTGCCGTTGCAGGGCCAGCATCTCGTAGGCGATCGAAGCCGCTTCGGCCGCATGGTCGGTCAGCATCATCGTGCGGACGAGCGAATCGCGCTTCCACCATTGGGCGAGCGGGCTGTCGGCGCTCGCGGCGTCGAGGCTCTGCACCAGTCGCGCATAGCCTTGCTCGACGTCCCCCCAATGGCCGTAGGCGTTACCGATCGCCTTTTCGATGCGCGCGACCGTTCGCGAGGTCGTCGGCCAGTGTAGGCGCTGGAGGGAGTCGAGGTCTCGCCGATAAGTGCCGATCGCTTCATCGAAGCCGATGGCATCGCGCGCATAGAGCCAGCCGGTGGCATAGGTTTCCCAAAGGGCTGCGACGGGATCGTCGGGTCCGTTCGTCAGGCGCCGGGTCGAAAGG
>CAXTPX010000405.1:0-3950 GCA_964246005.1 uncultured Burkholderiaceae bacterium
CCTCGTCGGTTGGCAGAACGACCCGAGCTTCGAGCCGGGCGCGTACGCCGCGATCCACGAGGCGGCCGAAGGCATCCCGCGCCAGATCAACGTGCTGTGCGACCGCGTGCTGCTGGCCGCTTTTCTGGGGGAAAAGCACAATTTGACGGAAAGTGACGTTTCTGATGTCGCGCGCGAGCTGCGCACCGAGCTGCGCGGCGGCCTGACCGACGAAGAAGCCGATGCGGCCTCGGCCGGCAATCTGCCGATGCCGGCTTACGCGCCGACGCTGTCGCTGGTGGGCCGCGGCGGCGCCGGTGCGCGTCCGGTCGCGCAGAACGCCGCGCACGGCGCCGAGGGCATTCTCTGGAACGGCCTGGCCGAACAGGTACAGCTCTTGCAACAGTCGGTGGCGAGTGTCGCGCGAACGCTGGATCAGCTTCGCACGACGGCCGCGCCGAGTACGGGAGCCACGACCGGTCCGGCCACCGAGGCGGCGAATCAGCAGACAGCGACCGACGAGCGGCCCGTACAGGCCGGAAGCATGGAGTGAGCGCGTGAGCGGGACCGACCAGAACGCACTGGACCAGGCTGGGATCGCCGTCGGCGTAGATGTCGGCGCCGAGGTCGGCGCGGCGGTCGGCGTCGGGCGGACCGCTGCCGGGTCGCCCGTGCTGTGCGTCGTCGGCGCGCGTCCCAACTACATGAAGATGGCGCCGATCATCCGCGCGCTCGCCGCCCAGGGCGGCGCTGTGCCGCCCGTGCTGGTCCACACCGGACAGCACTACGACGCGGCGATGAACGACAGCTTCTTCACCGCCCTCGGGATGCCGCGGCCGGCCGTCAATCTCGAAGTCGGCTCGGCGAGCCATGCCGTGCAGACCGCGGAGATCATGAAGCGCTTCGAGCCGGTGCTGGATGCGCATGCGCCCGCCGCGGTGCTCGTGGTCGGCGACGTCAACTCGACGATCGCGTGCGCACTGGTCGCGGCCAAGAAGGGCGTGCCGGTCGTGCACGTCGAAGCCGGCCTGCGCAGCTACGACCGCACGATGCCCGAAGAGATCAATCGCGTGCTGACCGATCAGATCGCCGACCTGCTGTACACCACCGAGCGTTCGGCGGCAGCCAACCTTCACGCCGAAGGCATTCGCGACGACCGCATCGTCTTCGTCGGCAACGTGATGATCGATACGTTGCTCGCCAACCTGCAGGCTGCGGTGCCGGCCACGACGACGCTGGCCGGCCTGCCGATGATGGAAGCCGGCGCATCGACGTTGCGCTACGGCGTCGTCACGCTGCACCGGCCGTCCAACGTCGACGATCGCGAGACGCTCGTGCGCCTGCTCGGCGCCTTGCGCGAGATCTCGTCGAAGCTGCCGCTCGTCCTCGCGTTGCATCCGCGAACGCAGGCGCGCATCGCGGACTTCGGGCTCGGCGATTCGTTCGACGCCACCCGGGTCGCGATCCTCCCGCCGCAGGGCTATCTCGAAATGCTCGGACTGATGGCGAAGGCGACGCTGGTGCTCACGGACTCGGGCGGCCTGCAGGAAGAAACCACCGCGCTCGGGGTCCCGTGCCTCACGCTGCGCGAGAACACCGAGCGGCCGATCACGATCGTCGAGGGCACCAACACGCTGTGCGGCACCGATGCCCGTCGCATCGTCGACGACGCGATGGACGTGCTCGCGACCGGCGGCAAGCGGGGCCGTTCGCCGGAGCTGTGGGACGGCCATGCCGCCGACCGCATCGCCCGTCATCTCGCCGGCTGGCTTGCGACCCGTGCGGGTCGAGCCCGTTCCGACACGGCCGCCGTGCGACCGCAATCGATCAGGAAGGCGGCCTGATGTACACCCATCTCGTGAGCACGCCCGGGGCGGAGCGCTTCCAGGAGGCGCAGTCGCGTCGTGACGCGGCGCGCTTCCGCGCGGGCGAGACCGTCAATGCGCTGACGATCGACGTCGAGGACTACTTCCAGGTATCCGCGTTCGCTCCCTTCATCCAGCGCGACACGTGGGACGGGATCCCGTGTCGCGCCGAGGCGAACGTCGACCGCATCCTCGCGATGCTCGCGGAGCATGGCGCCAAGGCGACGTTCTTCACGCTCGGATGGATCGCCGAGCGGCATCCCGGCATCGTGCGGGCGATCGTTGCCGGCGGCCACGAGCTGGCCAGTCACGGCTACGGTCATCAGCGCGCTTCGGACCAGAGCCGGGTCGAATTCACGGCCGACATCGTCACGGCGAAGCGTTTGCTCGAAGACATCGGCGGCGTCGTGGTACGCGGCTACCGCGCGCCGAGCTTCTCGATCAACCAGGACAACCTGTGGGCGCTCGACTGCATCCGTGAGGCGGGCTATTCGTACAGCTCCAGCATCTATCCGGTGAAGCACGATCACTACGGCATGCCCGACGCGCCGCGTTTCGCGTACGCGTCGCTGCCCGATCTCGTAGAGGTGCCGGTCACGACGGTCGAGCTTTTCAATCGCAACTGGCCGGCCGGCGGCGGCGGTTACTTCCGCCTGCTGCCGTACGCGCTGTCGCGCTGGTTGCTGCAGCGGGTGAACCGCGTCGACGGCGAGCCGTGCATGTTCTATCTGCATCCCTGGGAAATCGACCCGTCGCAGCCGCGGGTCGACGGCATCGATGCGAAGACGCGCTTCCGCCATTACGTCAATCTCGATCGCATGCAGGACCGGCTCGGCCGCCTGCTCGACGACTTCCGCTGGGACCGGGTCGATCGCGTGTTCCTGCGCGACCCGGCGTGAACGCGTGAAAGCCGAATCCTTCGACGCGCTGTTTCCCGCCGCCGGACCACCGTTCGCGTTGCGCGAGAGACTTGCAAATGCAACCGTTGCACGTGAATCGGTCTCGAGCAACGAGTCGGACATCGGAACCGGCGCGGTGATCGAGGCGTCCACAAGTATCGTCGTGCGTGAGTTGACCGACAGCGATAACGGCCGCTGGGATGCGTTCGTGATGGCGTCGCCCGAGGCCACGTTCTTTCATCGGTCGGCCTGGCGCGACATCGTCGAGAACGTGTTCGGTCATCGCACGATCTTTCTTTTCGCCGAGCGCGATGGGCAGGTCGTCGGGGTGCTGCCGCTCGCCCGTCAGAAGAGCCGGCTCTTCGGCGATGCACTGATCTCGTTGCCGTTCTGCGTCTACGGCGGCGTGGCCGCAGTCGATCGGGACGCGGCTGATGCGCTGCTCGACGCGGCCGAGGCGCGTGCGGACGACCTCGGCGTCGGGCATCTCGAGTGCCGCAACCTCCACCCGCAGCGCGTCGATGGTGGCAACCCCACCGGTCGCTGGTCCACGACCGACCTGTATGTCACGTTCCGCAAGGAGATCGTGGCGGACCCGGAGGCCAACATGCTCGCGATCCCGCGGAAGCAGCGTGCGATGGTTCGCAAGGGCATCAAGGCGGGACTCGTCAGCACGGTCGACGACGATGTCGAGCGTTTCTTCGAGCTCTACGCGGACAATGTCCATCGTCACGGCACGCCGGGGCAGTCGAAGCGTTATTTCGAGACGTTGAAGAAGACGTTCGGCTCGGACTGTCGGGTGCTGACCGTCGTCACGCCCGAAGGTGTCCCGGTCTCCAGCGTGTTGTCGTTCTTCTTTCGCAACGAAGCGTTGCCGTACTACGCGGGCGATGCGGTCGTCTCGCGCGCCACGGCGGCCAACGACTTCAAGTATTGGGAGCTGATGCGGCGCTCCGCCGAGGAGGGCCTGACGCTGTTCGACTACGGCCGCAGCAAGGTCGGCACCGGACCGTACGACTTCAAGCGCAACTGGGGCTTCACGCCGCAGCCGCTGGCCTACGAATACAAGCTCGTCCGCGCCGCGAGCGTGCCCGAGAGCGCGAAGGCGAGTTTCGCGTCGCTGCCGGCCGGCGGCCCGATCCGGCCCTGCGTCTCGACGACGACGTCGACCGTGCCGGCGGTCGCGCGGACGGTCGTGACGGCGGGT
>CAXTPX010000406.1:0-3932 GCA_964246005.1 uncultured Burkholderiaceae bacterium
CGCGCGCCATGCGCCGGACCGAGGCCGCGGGGGCCCGGGTCGGCACCGTCGCGCCCGCCTACCTGTGGGCCTGGACCTCGCTCGGCGCCGCCGTCGAGATCCTGGTGCTGATCCTGCCGGTCGCCCTCGGCCTGAAGGACACGATCGACGCGGGACTGTCGCGCGTCCTGTTCTCATGGACGCTGCACGCCATCGTCTACTTCTGGCTCATGCCGAGCTACATCGCCTTCTACACGATCGTTCCTCGTGCGATCGGCGGGCGGTTGTACAGCGACACGATGGGTCGCGTGGCCTTCGTCCTCTTCCTCGTGTTCTCGATGCCGATCGGCATCCACCACCTCTTCGCGGATCCCGAGGTCGGTTCCGGCTTCAAGTTCATGCATGCCGTCTTCACGGCGATGGTGACGGTGCCGACGTTCCTGACCGTCTTCACGATCGTCGCGTCGCTCGAGATCGCCGCGCGCCTGCGCGGCGGTAAGGGGCTGCTCGGCTGGGTCAGGGCCCTGCCGTGGGACAACCCGATGATGCTGGCCGTGACGTTCTCGTTCGTCATGCTGGGACTGGGCGGGGCCGGCGGCCTGATCAACATGAGCTACCAGTTGAACGAGACCGTCCACAACACGCAGTGGGTGACCGGCCACTTCCACCTGATCTTCGCCGGCGCGATCGTCATCATGTACTTCATGCTGGCCTACGAGTTGTGGCCGCAACTGATGCGCTGCGCGCCGCTCTCGAAGCGCCTCGTCAAGACGCAGCTGTGGACCTGGTTGATCGGCATGCTGATCCTGACGGGACCATGGCACTGGGTCGGCATCCTCGGCATGCCGCGCCGGATGGCCTCCTTCGACTACACCGCGTCGGCCTTGCAGGCGATGGCCTGGCCCGTGGTGGTCTCCACCATCGGCGGCGTCGTGCTGCTGGGGTCGGCGCTGCTGTTCGTCGGCATCCTCGCCGGCGCCCGCACCACCGGACAGCCGGCCGACCCGTTTACCTTCAGCGTCGCCGTCCACATGCCGAAGCGAGTGCCGTCGGCCCTCAACGGGTTCGGGATCTGGGTCGCCCTGATGATCGCGTTGACCGTCGTGAACTACGGCTTCCCGGTCACGCAACTGGTCATGCTGAAGGGAACGGCGGTCCCGGCGATTCCGGTCGGGACGCGATGATGGACGAATCCGCGGACGAACCGCGTCTGTACTCGTGGAAGAACCGCTGGATGCGAAACAGCGTGCTGTCGGTGTCGGCGATGATGGTTGCATCGCTGTCGATCGGGTTCGTCTGGCTCCCTTCCGGGCAGCGCGACTTCAGCGCGGAAGGCATCTGGGCGAGCATCTGCCGCGCCGCGGGTGTCCCGCAGCGATGGGGCAATCCGGTCGACAAGACGCCGGCGGCGTCGAGGACGACCGAGGTCGTGCTGCGTCGATCGATGGCTGAGCACGGCAGCGACCAGGCCGTCGGACTGGGGGCGACGGTCGCATTGCAATGCACGATCTGCCACGGCGTACGCGGCATGACGAGCAGCGATGCGCCCAACCTGGCCGGTCAGTATCCCGAGGTCATCGTCAAGCAGCTCGACGACTATCGCCGGGGCGATCGGGTCAACTCGGTCATGCAGGCCTACGCGCAGGGACTCACGCCGACCCAGGTCTACGACGTCGCGGCCTACTACGCCTATCTGCCGCGTGCCTCGAACCCGGCGTCCGCCCGGGGGGCAGCGGCGCCGAAGCTCGTTCACGTCGGCGATGCGATGCGGAACATCGCTTCGTGCGCCTCGTGCCATGGCGACAGGGCGAACAAGCTGGGCGCACCGTGGCTCGAAGCGATGCCGAAGGAGTACCTCGTGGCGCAATTGACAGCGTTCGCTTCCGGCGCGCGTCGCAACGACAGCTTCGGGCAGATGCGCAACATGGCGCGTCGATTGACGGCTGGCGAGGTCGAGGCGCTGGCGACCTTCTATGCAAGGAGGCCGCCGGATTGACGGACCGGGCGGAAGCTTCACCGTCTGCTGGCGCACAGACACTGCCTTTCGCTCATGGCATCGTCGTCCCATACCGGAGAAGGCACCATGAAAGAAGCATATGAGTATCTTGGGCACTCGATAGAACTGACATTGACCGGAAGCCACGAGCACTTCGGCTATACCTACTTCATCGACGCGCAGTATTGCTTCCAGGGTTCCGCGAACTCGCTCGATGCGAACGCCGCTCGAGCCGACGCGCTGGACAATGCCCATCGCTCGATCGCGGTCCTGAATGCCATGGCGCGCGCAAGGCGGCAGCACGCTGCAACGCCTGCAAGGGCCTCGATGTCGCACCGAGTCGGGGCGGTGAGGGCCGCAGTGGTCTGATCTTCCGCCGGCCGGGCTTGCGCCCGAAGTCGCCCACCATCCGCATCCGCAAGCGCGCTCGACCTGTAGACCCATGCATCACGTTGGAGCCCGGCCTTGCCAGGACGTTCTGCGTGGGCCGTCGCACCCGACGTCGCGCAAGCCCAAGACCACCGTAGCCACGAACCCTATCAGCTGCCCGTCCAGGAAACGCAGTTGTGTTCATTAGCGGCGAATCGGGTCCACATCGTCGTCATGTCGTCGGACTCGGGCCGCCGTCATCGTTGGCGCGCCAGGTTGCTGCATGCAGGTGATGCGAAAAAAGCGGTTCCTCAGATCTGCGCCATGCCCCCGTCGACGAATAGCTCGATGCCGGTAACGAAGCTGCTGTCGTCCGACGCGAGGAACACGACTGCTTTCGCGATCTCGTCCGGCGTGCCGACACGCCCGAGCGGAATGTTCTGTACCTGTACGTCGATGAAGTCCCGGACCTGCTCGGCGGTGAGACCGAGCAGGTCGTACCCAGGCGTCGGCACAACGCCCGGGCTGATCGCATTGACGCGGATGCCGCGCCCCTTCAGGTCGAGCGACCAGTTGCGAGCGAAACTTCGCACCGCGGCCTTCGTCGCGCTGTAGACGCTGAACGCAGGGGTGCCGACGGTCGAGGTGGTCGATGCGTTGAGCACGATGGACGCTCCCGCCGACATCAGCGGCAGCGCCTTTTGAACCGTGAAGAGCAGTCCGCGTACGTTGGTGGCGAACGTCGTGTCGAAGTGTTCTTCGGTGATCTGTCCGAGCGGCGCGATACCGCCTCCACCGGCGTTCGCGAACAGCACGTCCAGGCGACCCTTCTCGTTGCGGATGATCTCGTAGATTCGGTCCAGATCGGCCAGGTCCGACACGTCGCCGCGAATACCGAAGGCGGCGGCGCCGATCTCGACCACCGCTGCATCCAGTTGCGCCTGGCGGCGGCCGGTGATGAAGACGAACGCCCCTTCGGCTACGAATCGCTTCGCCGTGGCGAGGCCGAGGCCGCTCGTGCCGCCAGTGACGAGAGTGATCCTGTCGTCGAGTTTGTCAGACACGGCTCTCTCCGGTGATTGGTGTGATCGACAATGCGCTTCGGGCCGCGGCAGCATCGAACAGATCCACCAGCGCACCGGGGTTAGTCATCATTGCGACGCGACGCGCCCTGAACCTCAATTCGAAGACGAGCGCTTTGAAGTTGGTCTTCACGGTCGGGATGTTGCTGATGACGATGCCGCCAAAGGAGTGCCCGACTAGGATGACCGGGCCGTCGATCGAATCGAGCAGGGTGGCGAGATAGGCCGCGTCGCTGCGGACGCCACGCAGTGGATTCGCAACGGCGACCACCGGGCAGCCCTTCGCGAGCAACTTCACCGTCACCCCGTCAGGCTCGACGACGCGGCGAATGCACCGTGGACCAGGACGACGGTCGGCTTGTTCGCGGCAGCCCCCTGCGCCCTTGCGGGAAACGCGACGGAAGAAGCTCGGACTCATCGATTCCCTAGTGGACTGTAACGGACAAATCGACAGCGCCTGGCAAGCGGCTCACGCGCCGATGCGGCGTTGCTCGTCGTCGCCATGG
>CAXTPX010000407.1:0-3931 GCA_964246005.1 uncultured Burkholderiaceae bacterium
CGCGACGCTCGTCGCGCCACCAGTCCTGCTTCAGGTTGTACGTCTTGCCGGTACCGGGGATGAACTGCCACATGCCGGACGCGTGCGCCCGCGAATAGGCCATCGGGTTGTACGCGCTCTCCACGAACGGCAGCAGCGCGATCTCGGTCGGCATGCCGCGCTTGTTCAATTCCTCGACGATGTGGAAGAGATAGAGGCTGGAGCGCGCGACCGCGCGTCGCAGGGATTCGGGGTGCGAGAGGTACCAGGCCTGCTGCTGCGCGACCAGCGGCGTGTCGAGGTTGGGGATCGCGAAGCCGGTGCGGATGCGCACCCAGATGTCGTCGGGCCTCTGGGTCAGGTCCACCGTCCTCGGCGCGACCGGATTGGTCACGACGATGCTGCCGATCGCGCTGCTGCCGGCGCCGGTGCCGGGTAACACGTAGCGGGCGGGAGCGGGATTGCTCGCCACGGCGGAAGGCGCGTCCTTCGATCCGGGTGACCCGGCCGACGTACCGTCGCTGACCGCCGACGGCGCATCGCCATCCGGCCGGGCGGGGTCGCCGCCCGACGGCGCGCCGACGCTCGCACAGCCGCCCAGCGCGAGCACCGTGCAGGCGACCAGCCATCGTCGAGTTGCGAGGCGGGAGATGCCGAACGTTCGCATCCAGATCCTTTCAGGTGAGGGGACGCCGGGGCGTCCGGTGAACCGGCGTGGCACGCGACCGCGATTCACTGGAACGAGTCCTTCCAGCGACGCAGGGTCGTGAACGTCGCGAGCGCGGATGCGCCGGCGCCGACCGCGTGTCGCTCGGCAGCCGAACGCAGCGCGGGGAAGTCCGCGCGAAGAAACGGATTCGTGGCGCGTTCGAGCGCGATGCTCGACGGCAGCGTGGGTTGCCCGCGTTCGCGCGTTGCGATGGCTTCGCGAACGCGGACGGCGAGGTCGGCATTGCCGGGTTCGACCGCCTGCGCGAAACGCAGGTTGGACAGCGTGTATTCGTGAGCGCAGTAGACCCGGGTGTCGGGCGGTAATGCCGCGAGCTTGGTCAGCGAGGCCTGCATCTGCGCGGCGGTGCCTTCGAAGAGCCGACCGCAACCCGCCGCGAAAAGCGTGTCGCCGCAGAACAGCAGCGGCACTGCATCGGCCTCGCCGAAGTAGGCGATGTGACCGCGGGTGTGCCCGGGCACGTCGATCACGTCGAGCGCCAGGCTCAACGGAGCAAGCGTCACGCGGTCGCCTTCGCGCAAGGGAACCGTCAAGCCCGCGATGACCTCGGTCGCCGGTCCGTAAACCGACAATCCCGGACGCTTCGCGACCAGCGCACCGACCCCGCCGACGTGATCGGCGTGATGGTGGGTGAGTAGAATGGCGCGCAGCGTGAGGCCCCGTTCGGCCAACGCCTGTTCGACCGGCGCTGCGTCTCCCGGATCGACGATCACCGCGTCGTCTCCGCGGCAGAGCAGCCAAAGGTAGTTGTCCTTGAACGCGCTGACCGGTACGACGGTCAGTGGTCGAGTCGAAATCTCCATCGAGTCCGATCCGTCAATGAAAGTGCAGTCTTCGAACTCCGCGGCCGCGTCGCGCCCGGTGCCGTGCATCCGCCTCGCGCTCGACGGTGGCTCGGCCCGCGATGCCTTCGACGATCGAGTAAGACCGGCAGTGGACGCGGTCGTCGGCGCTGCGGCGCGCAATGCCTCACCTCGCGTTTCGATGCCGCCTGCACGACCCGCTGTCGTTGATCGGAAGCGCCGCAGCCCCATCGGACCGGTCGATCGATCCGTTCGGCGATCGACCGAACGACACGAACCAGGATGCCGGCATGGTTGACGAGGTCGGACCGATCGACCGCGTCGGGGCCTCGTCCAGTCACAGCGCGTCGATTATAGCCCTGTCGAAATGGCTCGAGACCGCGCCCGGCCGCTACGTCCTCGCCTGGGAACAGGAGCAGTTCGACGTGCTCGTGGCCGACATCTTCGGGTTCAACGCCGTGCAGATCGGCCTTCTCGAACTGCCGGCGTTGCGCAGCAATCGCATGCCGTTCGTGTTCGCGGCCGGCGAGCTGCTCGACCGTCCCGCCGTCGAATGCGATCACCGGCCGGGCGAGCCGCCCGCGGTCCGCATGGCGGCGCAGGTGCGCGTTCGTCTCGAGGAGTTGCCATTCGCGTCGCAGAGCATCGACCTGCTGGTGCTGCCGCATGCGCTCGAATTCGCCGACGATCCGCACCGCGTCCTGCGCGAGGTCGAGCGCGTGTTGATCCCCGAAGGGCAGGTCGTCATCAGCGGCTTCAATCCGATGAGCCTGTGGGGTCTGCGGCAGGTCGTCGGTCGCTCGTTCGATGCGCCGTTCCTGCCGCTCGAAGGCCAGTTCCTCGCGCTGCCGCGGCTGAAGGACTGGTTGAAGCTGCTCGGCTTCGAGGTGCACCGCGGCCACTTCGGCTGCTATCGACCACCGTTCAGCGCCGACCGCTGGCAGGCGCGCTTCGGTTTCATGGAACGCGCCGGCGAGCGCTGGTGGTCCTTCTGCGGCGCGATCTACATGGTCCATGCGATCAAGCGCGTCCAGGGAATCCGGCTGATCGGGCCGCCGTGGAAGGATCGCAAGCGGGTCCCGGTGGTGCTGCAGCCGTCGGTGAGCCGGCTGCGCACCGACGACCAGGCCTCGCAGAGCGGTATCGAAACGATGGTGGACGCGCATGCAGACGCCTGACGTGGTGATCTTTTCGGACGGCGCCTGCAAGGGCAACCCCGGGCCCGGAGGGTGGGGCGCGATCCTGCGATTCACCGCAGAAGGGAGCGGCACCGTTCACGAGAAGGAGTTGCACGGCGGCGAGCGCGAGACGACCAACAACCGCATGGAGTTGACGGCGGCGATCAAGGCGCTGGAGGCGTTGAAGCGTCCGTGCCGCGTCGTCGTCAACACCGACTCGCGCTACGTGATGGACGGCATCACGAAGTGGATCGTCGGCTGGAAGAAGCGCGGCTGGGTCAGCTCGAGCCGCGAGCCGGTCAAGAACATCGACCTGTGGAAGGCGCTCGATGCCGCGTGCGCGCCGCACCGGATCGAGTGGCGCTGGGTCCGCGGGCACTCCGGCGATCCCGGCAACGAGCGGGCCGACGCGCTCGCCAATCTCGGCTGTCTCGTGTCGAACGCCTGAAGCATGTCGTGCTAGATTCGCCGCCGGCTGATGGCACCCCTCGATCGATGACCGATCGATCGCGTGTCCATCGGTACCCGACCCCGCATGCGCCAGATCATCCTCGACACCGAAACGACCGGACTGAACCCGAAGGCCGGCGACCGCATCATCGAGATCGGCTGCATCGAGCTGATGAACCGGCGGCCGACGGGCAACTCCTTCCACCAGTACGTGAACCCCGGACGCGACAGCGATCCCGGCGCACTCGCGGTTCACGGCCTCACGCGCGAGTTCCTCGCCGACAAGCCGACCTTCGATGTCATCGTCGACGCGTTGTGCGACTTCGTGACCGGCGCCGAGATCCTGATCCACAACGCGGCGTTCGACGTCGCGTTCCTCGACGAGGAGCTCGCGCGCATCGAGCGTCCGCCGTTCCTGCGTCATTGCGCGTGCGTCACCGACACGCTCGCGATGGCGCGCGAACTGCATCCCGGTCAGCGCAACAGCCTGGACGCGCTCTGCGCCCGCTTCGGCGTGTCGAACGCGCATCGGACGCTGCACGGCGCGCTGCTCGACGCGGAACTGCTGGCCGAGGTGTATCTCGCGATGACGCGCGGGCAGGAGAGCCTCGTGATGGACATCGCGCCGCGGCCGGTCGCCGAGACCGGATGGGCGATCGTCGATCGCGGCACGCTGATCGTGTTGCGTGCCGACGAGGCCGAAGCGGAGGCGCATCGCGCGACGCTCGAAGCGATCGCGCGCGAGAGCAGCCGGGTGCCACTGTGGTCGCGACTCGAGGCGGCGTCGCTGG
>CAXTPX010000408.1:0-3929 GCA_964246005.1 uncultured Burkholderiaceae bacterium
GCTTCGAACACGAGCCGCGACACGAGGCTCGACGACGAGTGCGCGTCGAAGTAGTTGGCCGGCAGCGCGACGAGGCGATCGAACATGTCCGTCCGCAGCTTCGTCAGCACGCGGTTGCCGATGTACGCCATCGCGTACGAGTTCAGGAACGTGAACACGCCCCGCATGATGAAGAGCCCGACGATGGCCGCCGGGTAGATCCAGATGTCGTGCTCGGCCGATGCGCTGAAGCCATGATCGATCAACGGCTTCAGCAGCGCGCCGAACGCGGCGTCGGTGGTCGATGCGATCACCGAACACAGCGAGCCGATCAGGAAGATGCCGCGGTACGGGTGAATGTAGGCGAGGAGCCGCCGGAACAGGGGACCGGTGGCGGTCGCGGCCTCGCGCGCGGCCGGCGCACCGGGACGATCTGCGGTCTTCGAGGTGTTCAAGGAATCGATTGGAGCGGGACGCGAGGACGCGGTGGGCCGCAGGTCGTCGATCAGGCGGCGGGCGAGTTTATCACTGGGCTACGGGCCGTCGAAGCAGGCAGCAACGCTCGATAGAGCCGGAGCAGCGCCGACGAGAGTGCCGCCAGCGAATGCGGTTCGGCGGCGCCGCGGGCCGCACGACGCATCTCGATCGCGTGTGCCGAGTCGGCACCGATGGCGGCCTGCATGGCCGCCTGCAACGCATCGATCCGCCCCACCCCGACGACCCAGCCATTGACGTCGTCGTCGATCAGTTCGGACACGCCGCATGCATCGCTCGCGATCACCGGAACACCGCACGCGAGCGCTTCGAGCGCCGCATTCGGAAACGGGTCGTACAGCGCCGGCGCGAGCAGGCAGTCGGCCATCGCGTGGTACGGCAGCGTGTCGGCGACCGGTCCGACGAAACGGACCCGTTGCGCGACGCCGAGTGTCGATGCCATTGCTTCGTAGCGGCGACGATGCTTGTCGTCGCCGACCACGACCAGCAGAGCGGCAGGACAGGCACGCAGCGCCTGCAGCGCATCGCTGACGCCCTTCCGCTCGAAGCCGGAGCCGACCATCACGAAGACCGTCGTCGCGTCGTCGATCTGCAAGCGCGCCCGCATCGCATCGCGATGGACCTCGCGCGCGGATGGATGAAAGCGCTCGAGGTCGACTCCGTTGCGGATCAGCGTCAACTTGTCGCGATCGATCGAGAAGCGGCCGGCGATCTCGTCGCGAACCATCGTCGAGTTGCAGATCACGACGCGCAACGCGGGGTGCTCGAACATCCGGCGCTCGACCTGCAGCAGATAGCGATGATGCGGGTTCAGTGCGATGGCGAGCCGCGTCGACGTGCCGGCCGCGCGCGCCCGCCGTTCGAGCCACGACGCGTGCACGCCATCACCGGCGCGATAGATCGGCAGCCCGACGATGCGCTCGTGGCTCTGGACCAAGTCGAACTGCTCCGTAGCGAGCCGACCATGGACCGCGGCCGCGAACGACGCGTCGCGCCAGACGCTGCCGACGTAGAACGGGTCGCACCGGATCAGGCGAACCGGCTGCGTCGTTTCCACGTCCTGCCAGCTGCGCGCGATCACGGCGATGTCGGTCGCGTGATCGTGGTCGGCGACGATTGCGCGCATCGCCCGCGCCGCGAAGCGTTCGGCGCCGCCGTACGGGTTGTAGCGCGCGCGGACCAGCGCGATCTTCATCGCGTCGCGTCAGGCGAAGCGCAGCGGATCGCTCGACCCATCGACCTCGCGCATCAGGTCGTCGATCGCCACCAGCACCTGACCGACCGGCAGGTTGACGAGGCAATCGCTGATCTTGCCGCCGCCGCAGCCGTCCTGGCCGCACGGCCTGCACGTGTACGTGTCGCTCGCGACCACCCGATGTGCGACTCGCCACGGTCGCCAGTTGAACTCGCCTGAAGGACCGAACAGCGCGACCACCGGCGTGCCCATCGCAGCGGCGATGTGCATCGGCGCGGAATCGATGCCGACGAAGAGTTTCGCGCGCGCGATGACGGCCGCGAGCCGGCCGAGCGTGCCGCCGTCGTCGGCCACGCCGAGGCGCTCGATCGGGACGGCCGGCATCGCCCTCACCGCCCCGACGATCGCCGCGACCATCGCGCGCTCACGCTCGTCGGGCGCACACGACAGCAGAACAGTCTCGCCCCGCCGCAGCAGGCTCGCGATCAACGCGGCGTTGCTCGCGACCGGCCAGCACTTGAAGAGCCAGCGCGACGTCGGTTGCATTGCGATGAACGGACCTTCGATGCCGAGCCGCGCGAGCAACGCGTCGGCGTCGCGCTCGCCGGGGGCGCCGGGCACCATCGATAGCCGTGGCGGCGTCGTGACGGCGACGCCCAGGCGCCGCAGCGCATCGAGGTTCTGGTCCACCGTATGACGGCGGCCGAGCGCGGACCCCGGGCCGGCGGACGATCCGTTCGCATAACGATGGGTGAAGCTCGACTTCCAGAAGCGACCGGCGAGACCCGACTCGTCGCGCAAGCGCGGCGCGACCGCGTAACGCGGCTTCAGCGAGCGGGCGAGCCAGGCGCCACGCCGATGGTCGGTGAGATGGACGACGAGGTCGTAGCGACGCCCGCGCAACGCGGACCACAACGCTCGTTCGGCGCGCAGATGTGCGATCGGACCGGAGCGTTTCCACGCACGGTCGATCGTGTGCACCTTCGACAGCGACGGGTTGAACGCGAGCATCGGCAATGTCTCGCGATAGACCAGCGCATCGATCTGCACGGCCGGCGCCGCGTCGTGCAGCGCGCTGAAGACCGGTGACGTCAGCAGCACGTCGCCGTGGTGGCGCAGCATCACGACCAGCACGCGCTGCAGCGACCCGACGTCGATCGCGTCGGCCGGTCGTTGCAACGGCAACCGTTGCGGCTGACCCGTCGACCGCGCTTCGGCCATCAATACAGGAAGCGGACGTTCTCGGGCGCGAGCCACTCGCCGAGGCCGCCCACGAGGCCGTCGTCGGCGATCACCCGCCACCCCTCGCCGAGGTCGATCTCGCAGCGCGCGCCGGGCGACGCGTGCGACGTGCAGTAGTCGATCGTGATGCGGCAGCCAGCGTCCGCGCCCGCGTCCGGCGCGGATGCCGCCTGACCGGCACGATAGGCCGACAGCAACTGGCGCAGCCGCACTGCATCCGACGCGCCGTTCATCGACAGCCGCAGGCCACGCGCATAGCGGCTCCGCGCCATCGCGAGGTCGAGGACCGTGTCGGCGGCCATCCGCATGCCGCCGGAGAAGTCGTCGTTCTTGACGACGCCGGACAGGATGACGAGCTCGTCCTCGCGCAGGCGCGTGCGGTTCGCATCGGCCAGCGCGCTGAACACCGTGACCTCGAGCTGGCCGCTCGCATCGTCGAGCGTGACGATCAGCATCTTGCCGCGCCGGGTCATCGTCGTGCGACAGGCCGACACGATGCCGGCGACGGTCTGCGGTTCGCGCGACGCCGACAGCGACCCGATCGCCGTCCGCGCGAAGCGGCGCACCTCGTGCTCGAAGCCCTTGAACAGGTGTCCCGAGAAGTAGAAGCCGAGCGCGACCTTCTCTTCGGCCAGCGCCTGCTTCTCGCTCCACGCCGGCACGCGCACCGGCTCGGGCCGATGGGCCGCGTCGTCGAGGCCGCCGAACAGGCTGACCTGGTTGGCGTGCAGCTCGGCATGCTCGGCCGCGTCCATCGCACGACCGATCGACGCGAACATCGAGGCCCGTCCTGCGCGCCCTTCGGCCGTCAGCAGGTCGAGCGCACCGGCGCGAACCAGCGCTTCGACCACGCGCCGGTTGACGAGCCGCTTGTCGACGCGCGCGCACAGGTCGAAGAGGTCCTTGAAGGGACCGTTGCGGCGCGCGGCGACGATCGAGTCGATGGCCGCGCCGCCCGTGCCCTTGATCGCGCACAGGCCGTAGCGGATCGCGTCCGCGCGTGCGACCTCGCCCCGGG
>CAXTPX010000409.1:0-3906 GCA_964246005.1 uncultured Burkholderiaceae bacterium
CTGATCGTCGCCGGCGCCGACCGCATTCGCGGTGCGATGCCAGCGCGCGTCGAGCGACAAGCCGCGCGCAACGAGCGCCTCTTCGGCGAGGGGCATCGCTTCGCTGCGCGACAGCGCGAGGCCGGGGGCGTCGTACGGTCGAGCGACCTGCAGCACCAGCCCGATCAAGCCGACCACGGCGAAGAGCGCGAGCACCGCGGTGTCGAGGCGGGTGCGGACGACGACGGGCTGCGCGACCGCGACCGGCGTTTCGATCCCGGTGGTCGCTTCGTCGACCGCGTCGACCACCGCGTCTTCGGCCGCCTGCGTCTCCGGCGAGGAAGGCACGACGCCCGCGTTGCGTTCGCCCGCCGGCAGATCGATCAGCCGCCCGGCTCGCAACCGCTGGACGATCAGCACCAGCAACGGCAACGCGAAGATGCCGATCACCATCGCGCGATCGAATGCGAGACCCGGCGCCGCCGTCACGAACAACGGAATCGACATCAGCACGAGGTCGAACCCGAAGTGGAACAGCATCCCCGGCAAGAGTCCGTAGCGCAGGTACACGATGCCCCAGATCAGCGACGGCAGGAACAGCTCGACCGGTCGTGCGTAGGCCGGTTGCCCGGGATAGTTCGCATGAGCGCAGCCGAACACGATCGCCTGCAGCACCAGCGCGACGACGATGAACGTTTTCTCCCTGCCGAAGCGCCGGCCGAGCAGAGCAGCCCCGGCGAGCGGGATCGCCCGGAACAGCGACTCTTCCATCATGCCGGCCTGCAGCGCCATCGACACCGGGCCGATCCACGGCTGCGGCCTGCCGAGGATGTTCGGATCGATCAGCGAGTCCGACGGGGACCACCAGCCGAAGTAGCGCTGCACGAGGAAGTAGAAGCTCGCGATGAACGCGAGGTCGAAGCCGATCCACGCGTAGCCCGCGAGCGTGCGGCCCCACACCGCGCGCGAATGGGCCGACGGCAGCCGCCAGGTGCGCCACAACTGCGGATGGTTTCCGAAGGCCTCGCGCCCGAGTCCCTCGGCCGTCGCGAACACCACCGTCAGCAGCAGCCAGGTCGTCACGCCGCCGAACACGGCCCCGCCGATCCGCGTGATCAGGTGCGTCGAAGCGGAGGTCGCCGTGTCGTAACCGAACCAGCTGCCGGAAACGCCGGCGAGACCCGCGCCGGTGATCAGCAGCGCGACGACGCCGGCCCACTTCGCCGATGGCCCCCAGCGCACCGCGTGCCGGCGCATCAGCCAGATCAGCCCGATCAGGCAGCCGCCGAGGCCATAGACCAGGCCGGCGGCGACGCTCGCCGCCGCCGCGATCAGGTTGTTGACCGAACGCAGGGTCTCGTAGCGGCGCCCGAACGCCTCGGGCACGAAGATGAAGCGCTGCAACTGCGTGAGCCGGTCGCCCGCCACCACCATCCGTACGCGAAAGCGGCCGTCACCGATCGGCGGTGACCCGTCGAGCCTGCGTTCGTAGACGAACTCGTGGTCGATGCGCTTGCCGGGCCGCGTGACCGACGACGCCGTCAACGCGCGGTAGCGGTCGAAGTCCACGCCCCAGTCGCGGGCGGCGGCCACCGCGACCGCTCGCGCTTCGTCGGACGTCAGTGCGGCGCCCGGCGCGCCCTCGGGCACCTTCGCGAAGAAGCCGGAGGGCCGGCCATCCGGCGTGAACGCGACCTGCACCTCGCGCTCGACTCCGGGCGTGAAGAGGCGCACGCGCCATCGGTACAACGCGAACTCGCCATCGCCGACCGACGTGCCCAACAGCGGCTTCAACGCGGGCTTGCCGCCGCCCTCGAGCTCGATGAACGTCTGCGCCGTCGGATCGCCATCGAAGCGCGCGACCGCTTCGGTCGGCGGCGCCGCACCGCTCGCGCCGTTCAGCCCGCGTTCGATCGCGAGCCGACGCGCCTCCCCGATCGCGGCATCGCGCGACATGCGCACGTCGAGGTCGAGGACCGAGAACGCGTCCCCGAAATAGCGCAGGACGGTGAAGACGCACAGCCCCGACGCGATCAGGACGACGATCCAGAACAGCGGCTTCTTCAACAGGTTCGAGGTCACGCCGATCTTTCGGGTGGGTCGCGTGCGCGAAGGGTCGAGGGATCGCATCCGGTCGCGATCATGCCAGCGATCGCGCCCAGCGCGCCGCGAGCAACGGCGCCATCAGGAAGCCGCGCGACCCGAGCGACGTCACCGTCGGAATGCCGTGCAACGCGTCGCGTGCGACCGTCGACAGGCGCGCGAGCCGAACGCCGCGCCAGACCGGTCGCGCCCGCATGCTGACACCGAACACGCGCGCGACACGATCCCCCAGTTGCACGACCGCATCCTCCGCGACGGGACCCTGCGGGAAACTCGACCCGGACCCTTCGCGTGTCGGACCGACCAGCGTGCCTTCGACGACGCGGCCGTCGATCGTGTGCGTCCACGGCGCTGCATACAGACCGAACGCCATCGGCTCGCTCGTGACGATGCGCTCGACGAAGACCAGGCTGCCGGGCTTGTACGACGCGTCGTCGGCCTTCTTTTCGGAGCCTGCTTCGAGCAGCGCCGCGCCCCGGGCGCCGCCGCACCACAACACGGTCCGTGCCGCGAGCGTCGTGCCGCTCGCGAGGCCGATCGTCCAGCCTTCATCGATCGCGTGACGCCTCACGGATGTCACGCGATCATCGACGAGGGTCGCCGCGCTCGCCGACCGCAGTGCGTCGAGCAACGAACGCGGGACGACCCAGGCAGCGTCGTGCAGGTACAGCGCGGGCACCGGCTCGGCGAGGCCCAGAAACGCAGGCGCGACGTCGTGCCAGTCGAACGCGAGACGTGCGCCGATCCGGGCGGTCCAGTAAGCCTCGCGGGTCGCTTCACCCCCGACATCGATCAACGGTCGAAAGAGTCCGCGACCGCCGACGACCGGATGTCCATCGCTGCGAAGCGCATCGATCAACGCGAGGCTCTCGTGCAGCCCTTCGACACCATCGGCGATCAGCCGCCCGGTGTGCCCGCGCAGCGGATTGATCAACGCGATCGGCAGGTCGCTCGCGCGATCGATGCCTTCGTCGACGATCGTCGCGTGGCGACCCGCCCGCGTGGCGAAGTACGCGGCCGACAGTCCGGCGATGCCGCCGCCGACGACGAGAACGTCCGCGGTGCCGCTCATTCGGGGGTGGACGAGAGAGTGGTCTTCGAAAGCCCGACTTCACGCTGCGCTAGAGTGTCCTCCACGAAGCGGGCGCTGGACCCGGACCGCGTCCCCGCCTCGTGCTCGGCACAGCAGGAACGGAGCAGGGTAGACGTCAGATGCACGACCTCGAGAACAGCGATCGCAGCCTCGCCGGCGATGCCGACCGGGTGGTCGAACGGTTGGTCGCCGCCATGCGGGGGCAGGACTTCCGACTGCTCGACTCGCTGGCCGAGGAGACGCGCATCGCCGCGGAGGCAGCCGACGACGACACCCTGTCCGCCGCAGCGGCCGAGTGTCGCGCACAGGCCGACTACTACCTCGGTCGCTATCCGTCGGCGCTCCGCGCGTTCGGCGATGCGATCGAACGATGGCACGAACTCGGCGACGTGGGCGGCGAGGCGCGTTCGCGGCTCGGACATGCCGGGGTGCTGTCGGCCTGCGGACTCACGACGGAGTCGCTGGACCAAGCCCATGCGGCGCTCGCGCTGCAGCGCGACTCGTCCGACCTGCCCAACTACGTGGGCGCCTTGCTCGCGATGGCGCGCGGGCAGACGGTCCTGCACGAATGGGACGACGCGATTCGCCTGTACGAGCGGGCGCTGGACGCTGCCCGGCAGCGGGCGGACGACCACGAGATCGGCCGGGTGCTGGTCGATCTCGGCTACTTCTATTGCGAGCGGAGTCGCGAGGCGCGCGCGATGGGCGACCGTGCTCGCCTCCACGACTTC
>CAXTPX010000410.1:0-3893 GCA_964246005.1 uncultured Burkholderiaceae bacterium
GCGCCGTGAATGAAGACGACGACCGGCAGGCTCGCGTCGAAGCGTTTGCCACCGGTGTAGGCGTAGGCCTGTCGGCCGTCGACGTCGATCAGCACTCTCGACATCCGATGTAAAGACTCTTCACCTGACCTTGCTCGCAGCCTTCAACCCACGCGCCAGGTCCGCGAGCAGGTCGTCCGCGTCCTCGAGCCCGATCGACAGGCGGATCGTCGCGGCGCCGATGCCGGCCGCCCTCAGGTCTTCGTCGGCCACGCGGAAATGCGTCGTCGACGCCGGATGGATCACGAGCGACTTCGCATCGCCGACGTTGGCGAGGTGCGAGAACAGCGTGAGCGCCTCGACGAACGCGATGCCGTGCGCGCGTCCACCCTTGATCGTGAAGCTGAACACCGAACCGCAGCCGCGCGGCAGGAGGCGCTTCGCGAGTTCGTGATCGGGATGACCCGCCAACTCCGGGTAGCCGACCGACTCGACCATCGGATGCGACGCCAGGAACGCGACGGCCTTCCGCGCGTTCTCGACGTGACGCGCCATCCGCAGCGGCAGCGTCTCGACGCCCTGCAGCAGCTGGAAGGCGACCTGCGGACTCATGCACGCGCCGAAGTCGCGCAGCCCCTCGCGCCGCGCGCGCAACGCGAACGCGGCCACCGTCGACTCCTCGGTGAACACCATGTCGTGGAAGCCGGCATACGGCTTCACCAGTTCGCCGAAGTGACCGTTGGTCGCATGCGCGGCCTCCCAGTCGAAGCGACCGCTGTCGACCAGGAGGCCGCCGATCGCGACGCCGTGACCACCGATGAACTTGGTGGCCGAATGGAACAGCAGGTCGGCGCCGTGCTCGAACGGCTTCATCAGCCACGGCGTCGTGAACGTCGAGTCGATCACCAGCGGCAGCCCGCGCTCGTGCGCAATCGACGAGACCGTCGGGATGTCGAGCACGTCGAGTCCCGGATTGCCGAGCGTCTCGCCGAACAGGAACTTCGTGTTCGGCCGGATCGCGTCGCGCCACTGGTCGAAGTCGCGCGGGTCGACGAAGGTCGTCTCGATGCCGAAGCGCGGCATCGTGTATGCGAGCAGGTTGTGCGAGCCGCCGTACAGCGAGCGGCTCGCGACGACGTGGCTGCCGGCACCGGCGATCGTGCAGGCCGCGAGATGCATCGCGGCCTGGCCGCTCGCGGTGGCGAGGCCGGCCACGCCGCCCTCGAGCGCGGCGATGCGTTCCTCGAGCACCGCGACCGTCGGGTTCGAGATGCGCGAGTAGACGTGGCCCGAGCGCTCCATGTTGAACAGCGACGCGGCATGGTCGCTGTCGCGGAACACGAACGACGTGGTCGCGTAGATGGGAACAGCGCGCGCCCCGGTCGTCGGGTCGGGCGCCGCGCCCGCATGCAACGCGAGCGTGTTGAAGCCGGGGTCGTGCGGCCCGGGGGCGCGGGGTGGGGAGTCGGACATGCGTGGAGTGTCGGTTGAGCGATGGCATGGTAACCGGGCAGTCGTGCCCCCGATCCAGCCGCGCACTTGGATCCGTCGTTCCCGCGCACTTGGAACGACGAACCCGGGTGCTAGCATCATCCCTCCGATCCCGACCGCCTCCTCCCATGCGCGACCTCAGCCAGCTGCGCCAAGAGCTCTACCCGCCGATCGACGCGCGACAGTCCGGACGCCTGCCGCTGGACGACCTGCACACGATGTACTGGGAGGAATGCGGGACGCCGGCGGGCGTGCCGGTGCTGTTCCTGCACGGCGGGCCCGGTGGTGGCGCGAGCCCGCGCGCACGGCAGTTCTTCGATCCCTGGCATTACCGCATCGTCGTGTTCGACCAGCGCGGCGCCGGGCGCTCGACGCCGCTCGGCGAGACACGCCAGAACACGACGCGACTGCTGATCGACGATATCGAACGCCTGCGTCGCAAGCTCGGCATCGAGCGCTGGCTGGTGTTCGGCGGCTCGTGGGGGTCGACGCTGGCGCTGGCCTACGGCATCGCGCATCCCGACCGCTGTCTCGGGTTCGTGTTGCGCGGCATCTTCCTCGGCGCCCCGTACGAGATCGACTGGTTCATCTCCGGCATCCGCCACGTCTTCCCGGAAGCATGGCGTGCGCTCCTCGCGCACGTACCCGGGGCGGAGCAGCACGACATCGTCGGCTGGTTCCACCGACATCTCGCCGATCCCGATCCGGGCATCCACATGCCGCTCGCGCGGGCGTGGAGCAGCTTCGAGGCGTCGTGCTCGACGTTGCTCGCCGATGCCTCGCTGATGGCCCACTCCGAAGAGGACGTCGTCGCGATCGGCATCGCAAGGATGGAGACGCATTACTTCGTCAACGACCTGTTCCTCGAGCCCGGCGCGCTGCTCGACGGCGTCGCGCGCCTGCGCCATCTGCCGTGCAGCATCGTGCAGGGACGCTACGACATGGTCTGTCCGATCGTGACCGCCGACGCGCTCGCGCGTGCGTGGCCCGAAGCGCATTACACGATCGTGCCCGACGCCGGCCACTCGGCGTGGGAGCCGGGCACTACCGCGGCGCTGGTTCGCGCCTGCGAACGGATGAAGACCGCCGTTCGCATCTGATGCGCGGTTGAAGCCGGAGGCGGATGGGCGTAAGTTCGTCGCTCCCGTCGATCGGCATCGCGACGGAACACAACGGCGCACAGCGGAGACCACATGATCGTCAGCGAAATCCTCGAACTCAAGGGCGGCACGCTCTTCACCGCGACGCCGCAGATGCGGCTCGTCGACGCGATCGCCGTGATGGCCGAGAAGGACATCGGGTCGCTGGTGGTGATGGCGGGCGGTGCCCTGGTCGGCATCCTGACGTTCCGGGAACTGATGATCACGCTGCATCGGCACGGTGGCAGCGTCGGCGACGGAACGGTCGGGCCGGTGATGGACGAGGCGCCGTTGACCTGCACGCCGAAGACCGACGTCAACGAAGTCCGCCGCATGATGCTCGAGCACCACGCGCGCTACCTGCCGGTACTCGACGGCTCCACGCTGCTCGGCGTCATCTCGTTCTTCGATGTCGCGAAGGCGGTGCTCGAAGCGCAGAACTTCGAGAACCAGATGCTCAAGGCGTACATCCGCGACTGGCCGGCCGAGGCGACCGAGTAGCCGCAGAGCATGCATATCGCCATCGTCGGCGCGGGCATCGCAGGTCTCGCCTGTGCGCGCGGTCTCCTCGAGGGCGGTCACGAGGTCACCGTCTTCGAACGTGCCGGGACGCCCGGGGGACGCGCCGCGACGCGCCGTACCGAGGTTGGCGGCTTCGACCACGGCGCGCAGTACCTGACCGCCCGGGACCCGGCGTTCGTCGCGCAGACCGAGGCCTGGACCCGTGCGGGCATCGTCGAGCCCTGGTCGGTGGACGTCCACAGCCTCGAAGCGCGCGCCGGCGAGGCTCCTGTCCGCGCCGGGGTCGCCCGATCGAGCGGGGCGACCGCGCGCTGGGTCGGCGTGCCGGGCATGTCCGCGATCGGGCAGCACATGGCCGACGGCATCGACGTCCGTTATGGCGCGTCGATCACGCGGATCGATGCGGTCGATGCCGACCGGAGCGTGACGCCGCGCTGGTCGGTGCAGCGGCGGGAGGACGACCGCGACGATGCGGTCGACATCACCGAAGGGCTGTACGACGCGGTCGTCATCGCATTGCCGGCGGCGACGGCGGCGCTGCTGTTGAGGAGCGTGCCGGCGCTCGCGGCGCTGGCCGGCGAGGCGCACCTCGAGCCCTGCTGGGCGCTCCTGATCGGCTTCGCCGATCCGATCGCAGCGGACCTCGCGAAGGTCGGTGACGCCGCGTTCGTCAACGGCGGCCGGCTCGCGTGGGTCGCGCGCGAGTCGAGCAAGCCGGAGCGCCGCGTCGGCGAACGCTGGACCGTCCACGCGCAGTCGGCG
>CAXTPX010000411.1:0-3892 GCA_964246005.1 uncultured Burkholderiaceae bacterium
CGCCATCGGCACCACGCCGGTGGCCCGCGAACCCTGGTAGTACTGACCCGGCGTGCCGAAGCCGCGTCCGTCGAGCGCTGTCCAGGTGTACAGCGTAGCGCGCCACTTGTTGCCGTCCTGCTTCAGTTGATAGAACGAGTGGATCTTGTTGGCGGCGACATCGACGATGTCCGCGTGTCCATCGCCGCCGGACGCGGGGACGAGGCTCGCCGGCCAGTGCGGAATCGTCAGTGACGGCACGAACTGCTCGGCGTCTCCGATCGAGAGATAGGTGTTGTCGTCGGGACCGTAGACCGTGACCGCCGGGTCGCTGCTCGACGCGTTGAAGGCGCCCGTGGACAGCGAGCCTTCGGCGACCGTCGGGTAGTAGTACGACGACGGGATCTGGAAGGTGCCCAACGTGACCTGCGTGGGATGCGAGTTCCAGAACGATTGGTCCGAGAACGGACGCAGGAAACTGGCCGTCTGGGTCGTCCCGGCATTGACAGTGAGGACGGCGGCGCTGCTCTGGGTGGCGCCAGCGTTGTTGGTGATCGTCACGGTGAAACGCGTGCCGGTGTCGCTCAGTTGCGTCGTCGGGAGGGTATAGCTCGACGCGGTCGCGTTGGGGATGGCAATGCTGTTGCGAAACCACTGGTAGTTGACGTTCGTCTCGCTCGAGGCGACCACGCTGAAGGTCGCCGACTGGCCACCGAAGACGGCGGTCGAAGTCGGTTGCGCGGTGATCGACGGAGGCGCCGATGCTTGCGGGCCCTGGTTCAGGCTGCTCAGCACGTACGCCGACTTCGCGAGACCCGGTGCGGGATCGCCGAAGGTCGCGCGGTTCGCAGTGTACGTTCCCGGCTGCAGCAGGAAGGCGTTGTACGTGGTCCCCGTGCCGAAGAACACGACGGTCGGATAGGCCAGCGTGAATTGCGTGTTCTCGTCGGCGATCTTGCTGGCGCTGCCCGGGTCGAATTGCGGGATCGCCGCGGTGCCGATGACATAGGCCGCCTTGTAGACGCCGGGCGCCGGGTCGCCGAACTGGGCCGAGTTGGCCCAATAGGTACCCGCTGCGAGCAGCTTGGACGTGAACGACGTGTTCGCGCCGAAGTAGACCATTGCCGGAGCCGAGATGTAGAACGGCGTGTTCTCGTCGGCGAGCTTGACGGCGGTGGCGGGGTTGAACGCGACGATCAGCGACGGATCGGTCACGTAGGCGGTCTTGAACACGCCGGGGGCCGGATCGCCGAACAGGGCGGTGGACGCGGTATAGCTTCCGGCGGCGAGCTGCCTCGAGGTGAAGGCGCCGTTGGCACCGAAGAAGACGGTCCCCGCCGACGTCAACGTGAACGCGATACCTTCGTCTGCGACTTTGGTCGCAGTGCCGACGTTGAAGGGAGTGATCGAGGAGGTCCCGACCACGTAGGCCGCTTTGTAGACGCCGGAGGCCGGGTCGCCGAACAACGCCGTGCTCGCGTAGTAGGTTCCGGCGGCAAGCGCCTGGGAGTTGAACTGTCCGTTCGCGCCAAAGTAGACGGTGCCGGCGCTCGTCAGCGTGAACTGCGCGCCTTCGTACGCGATCCGCGTGGCAGTCGAGACGTCGAACGGAGTGATCGGCGTCGTCGACACCACGTAGGCCGACTTGTAGACGTTCGGGATCGGGTCGCCGCCGAAGGTGCCGTTGCTCGCCGTGTACACCCCCGCAGCCAGCGCGACCGCCGTGAACGTGCCACTTGCGCCGTAATAGACCGTCCCGGCCGTGGTGAGCGTGAAGGTCTGGCCTTCGCCCGCAACCATGATGGCGTGGCTGACATCGAAAGGCGCGGCTGAATTGATGCCGACCGTGTAGAGCGCCTTGTAGACGCCGGGCACCGGGTCGCCGAGGAGTGCCGGGTTCGCCACGTAGGTGCCGGCGGCGAGCTGGACCGCCCTGAACGTGCCGTTGGCGCCCCAGTAGACCGTCGCTGGCGCGGTCAGCGTGAACGGGTTGTTCTCGTCGGCGATCTTGATGGCGCCATTGACGTCGAACGACGAAACGCTCGCGAGCTTCTCCGTGGCCTTGTCCGTTGTCGACGCAGGCGCACCGGCGGTGGCCGCCGTGGCCGGCGAGGCGGCCGTCGGCCCACCGGCGCTGCTCGACGAGCCGCCGCCACCGCCGCCGCAGGCAGCGAGTACCAGTGTGGAGAGCAGGGCGATGCCTGGCAGCACGATCCTGACGTTGGCGACGGAAGACGTGTTAGAGACGGATGCGAGAGTCGGGCTCAAGGTTTCACCTGTGGGTCAGTGCGTCATGCGGCACGGTCCGACCGTGCCGCTCAGCGCTGCCGGCGCGGAGAAGGCGCCAACTGCTGAAGAAGGACGTCCGCCATCGACTACTGACGGCGTTGGGTTCCTATCGACGCTCAACAGGAGAAGCTGAGCAAATCTTTTGAAAAAATTGTTGGTGCATCAATGACTTGAGCGATCACCTTCATCGTTGCGCATTCGTGCAGGATGACGTTCGTCGGTCTCAATCGACCGTCGAAAGTCCCGGATTCGGATTAATGCCTAGCACGACCGCGCTCTTATTGATGGCGGACCGAGCGCTACGTCGTCGCAACCTGTGGCGCGGCGCGGTTCCGGCGAACTACAGCACGTCGGCCGCGTGATCTGCCAGCCGCGAACGTTCTCCACGCTGCAGCGTGACGTGCCCGCTGTGCGTCCAGCCCTTGAAGCGATCGACCACGTAGGTCAGACCACTCGACCCCTCCGTGAGATACGGCGTGTCGATCTGGGCGATATTCCCGAGGCACAGCACCTTCGTTCCCGGACCCGCCCGCGTGATCAGGGTCTTCATCTGTTTCGGCGTCAGGTTCTGCGCTTCGTCGATGATCAGGAACTTGTTGATGAAGGTCCGGCCGCGCATGAAGTTCAGCGACTTGATCTTGATGCGGCTGCGGATCAGGTCCTGGGTCGCGGCGCGACCCCAGTCGCCGGCCGAGTCGTCGGTCTTGTTCAGCACGTCGAGGTTGTCGTCGAACGCGCCCATCCACGGCGACATCTTCTCTTCCTCGGTGCCGGGCAGGAAGCCGATGTCCTCGCCCACCGGCACCGTCACCCGCGTGACGATGATCTCGGTGTACGTCTTCGTCTCGAGGACCTGCGCCAGTCCCGCAGCCAGCGCGAGCAGCGTCTTGCCGGTGCCGGCCTGCCCGAGCAGCGTGACGAAGTCGCAGTCGGGGTTCATCAGCAGGTTCAGCGCGAAGTTCTGTTCGCGGTTGCGTGCCGTGATGCCCCAGACGCTGTTCTTCGCGTGGGTGTAGTCGCGCAGCGTCTTCAGCACCGCGGTCTTGCCGTTGACCTCCTTCACCTGTGCGTACAACGTCGCGCCGTCGCCTTCGTGATAGACGAACTCGTTGACGATCAGGCTCGGCACCAGCGGCCCCGACAACCGGTACCAGGTCGCGCCGTTCTGTTGCCAGCTCTCGACGCCCTTGCTGTGCGTGTCCCAGAAGTCGACCGGCAGCTGCCGAACACCGGCGTAGAGGAGGTCGGTGTCCTCGAGGACGTGGTCGTTGAAATAGTCCTCGGCGAGGAGCCCGAGCGCGCGCGCCTTGATGCGCATGTTGATGTCTTTCGACACCAGCACGACCGGTCGCGCCGGGAGCAGGTCCTGCATCGCGCGGACGACGCCGAGGATCTGGTTGTCGGCCTTGCCGATCGGCAGCGTCGGCAGGTTCGGCGCGATCGCCTGCGTCTGGAAGAACAGCTTGCCGCCGGCGTCCTTGTTGCCGAGCGAGGCGAGCGTGATGCCGTCCTCGATCTGACGTCCTTCGCCGAACCCGCCGGCGCTGTTGACCAGCGCATCGAGCGAGCGACTCACCTGGCGCGCATTGCGCGCGACTTCCGACATGCCCTTCTTGTGATCGTC
>CAXTPX010000412.1:0-3886 GCA_964246005.1 uncultured Burkholderiaceae bacterium
GACCCATGAAGACTCGCATCATCCCCACGTCCCGGGAAGCGCTGCCGGTGATCGGCTGCGGCACGTGGATCGGGTTCGACGTCCGCGACGACGACACGGCCGGACAGGCCGAACTCGGTGCGGTCGTCGACGCGTTGTTCGCGGCGGGCGGCAGCGTGCTCGACAGTTCGCCGATGTACGGTCGCTCCGAGGCGGTGACCGGACGCCTCGTCGCGAGTCGTCGGCAGAAGGCCTTCGTCGCGACCAAGGTATGGACCAGCGGGCGCGCCGCCGGCATCGAACAGATGCAGACGTCGGCGCGGCTCCTCGGTCAGGTCGACCTGATGCAGGTGCACAACCTGCTCGACTGGAAGACCCAGCTGCCGACGCTGCGCCAGTGGAAGGCGGAGGGTCGCATCCGCTACATCGGCGTCACGCATTACACGTCCGGTGCCTACCGCGAGCTCGAAGCCGTGATGCGCGCCGAGCCGCTCGACTTCGTGCAGGTCGACTACGCGCTCGACGATCGAGACGCGGAAGAGCGCATCCTCCCGCTCGCGGCCGAGCGCGGCATCGCGGTGCTGATCAACCGGCCGTTCGGTGGCGGCGGGCTGTTGAAGCGACTCGCGGCAAGACCGTTGCCCGCCTGGTCCGGCGAGATCGGTGCGACGACGTGGTCGCAGGTGCTGCTCAAATTCGTGCTCGCGCATCCGGCGGTGACCTGCGCGATCCCCGGCACCGGCAATGCGCGCCACATGGCCGAGAACGCGGCGGCGGGCTGCGAGCCGATTCCCGACCGGGCGTTCTGGGCACGCCACGCGGACTCGATCGGCGGCTAACATCGGCCCCTTCGATTTCGAGGAGTTCCGCATGACCTTCGTCCGCTCGTCGCTCATCCTCACGGCCTTCGTCGCCTGCGTGCAGGCGCACGCCGCCGGTTCGAACGTGATCGTCACGCCGCTCGGCAGTCACGACGGCGAGTTCTGCGCGCAGGATCGCGCGCTGATCTTCGAGGACCCGGACGGCACGCGCATCCTGTACGACCCGGGCCGTACCGTGCGCGGCGGCGACGACCCGCGGCTCGGCCGCATCGACGCGGTGTTGCTCACGCACGTGCATGGCGATCACCTCGGCGATGTCCATGCCGCGGCGTCGAACGCGGGCACTTGCGCGAAGCCCGAGTTCACGGTGCGCGACGCGCCCTCGTCGAACACGGTGGCCATCGTCGTCGCGAAGAAGGCGAAGCTCCTGGTGGGCGGCGAGATGAACGCGTTCTTCGCGCAGAAGGTGCGCGCGGCCGGGGGCGAGGCGAACCAGGTCACGACGCTGCGCTTCGGCGCGAGCGGCAAGGTCGGCGGCGTCGAGGTCTCGAGCGTGCCGGCCGCGCACAGCAACGGGCTCGACCCGATGTTCCTCGACGGCGACGGGGCGCAGGCGTTGAAGGCCAACGGCCTGACCGCTTACGTCGGGCCGGCCGGCGGTTATGTCGTGAAGTTCACGAACGGGCTCGTGGCCTACCTCTCGGGCGACACCGGCGTGATCGCCGATCAGGACCTCGTCGTGCGTCGTCTCTACAAGGCGAACCTCGTCGTGCTCAATATCGGCGGCACGTTCACGGTCGGTCCGACCGAAGCGGCCTACGTCGTCAACGAACTGGTGAAGCCGAAGAGCGTGATCGCGTCGCACGCGAACGAAGGTGCGACCGTCGACGGCAGGCTGTTGCCCGACAGCAAGACCGCTGCGTTCACGAAGGCGTCCGGCGTTCCGGTGTACGTCCCGCTGAGCGGGAAGCCGATCAGCTTCGGCGGTGACGGGCGCTGCACGGCGGGCTGCTGAAGCAGCAGGGGATCCGATGACGTGACGCGGATCTTCGGCTCAGCCTGCCGACTTCCCTCCGTCGACGGTGAGGATGTGGCCGGTGACGAAGGTCGCGTCGTTCGAGGCGATGTAGAGAATCGCGCGCGCGATCTCGTCGGGCTCGCCGATCCGCTTCTGCGCGTTGAGCGTCGCGAGATAGGCCTTGCCTTCCTCTCCGCCCGTGAAGCGGTCGAGCATGGCGGTCTGGACCGGTCCCGGCGCGACCGCGTTGACCCGGATGCCGAGGCCTCCCACCTCCAGCGCGACCGACTTGGTCAGCCCCTCGACCGCGTGCTTGCTGGCGGCGTAGATCGACGCGCCCGCGCCACCCTCGTGGCCGAAGGTCGACGAGAGGTTGACGATGCTGCCATTGCCTTGCGCCTGCATCACGCGCAGTTCGTGCTTCATGCTGAGGATGGTACCGAGCACGTTGGTGTCGAAGGTCGCCGCGTAGCTCTCCGCGGACTGCTCGATGGCCGGACCGGGCTTGCCCTCGGTGCCG
The DNA here is from genome assembly GCA_964246005.1 of uncultured Burkholderiaceae bacterium. GTDB lineage: Bacteria > Pseudomonadota > Gammaproteobacteria > Burkholderiales > Burkholderiaceae_D > CAHJXF01. Next base: position 2,339 of record CAXTPX010000412.1, read on the forward strand.
GCGGCGTTGACGGCGATGTCGAGCCGACCGAAGCGCGCGACGGTCGCGTCGACGAGCGCACGAACGTCTTCCTCCCGGCGCACGTCGGCGCGAACGAACTCGGCTTCCGCCCCTGCGGCCCGGAGCTCTTCGACGAGCGCGGCGCCCGCTGCGTCATGGCGGCCGGATGCGACGATCTTCGCCCCCTGCCGCGCGTAAGCGAAAGCGGTGGCGCGGGCAATGCCGGTCAGGGCGCCGGTGATCAGGACTACGGGTGCGTTCATGTCGTTTCCTTCGGGAGGGGTGCGCTCGACCGCCGGATCGCCGTCGTCGTACCGTGCGAACAAGGTCGGCTCGATGTCGCCGTGTTGGAACAGGATGCGCTCTGCCGCGTTCGTCGAGAAAGACTTCGTTCGTCGGCCTCGATGCCTTTGGGGGATGGCTTCATGGATCTGCGTCACCTGCGATATTTCATCGCCGTAGCCGAGGAAGGAAGCCTGACGGTCGCGGCCGGGAAGCGGTTGCACACCGCGCAGCCGTCGCTCAGTCGGCAAATGCGCGACCTCGAGGTCGAGATCGGATGCGATTTGATGATTCGCGGCGCGCGGGGCATCGAGCTGACCGCCGCTGGTCGCGTGTTCCTCGACCACGCGCGCGGCGTGCTGGTCCAGGTCGAAGCGACGATCGAGGCGACGCGGCGCGCCGGAGCCGGGACCGGGAGACCGTTCGTCCTTGGATTCCTGACCGGCTATGAATTCGATTGGCTGCCCGCCGTGATGGGTATCGTGCAGGACGAGTTGCCCGGTGCGGAAGTCGTCGTCGTCAGCCTGTCGTCACCGGACCTGGCCGACGGGTTGATGCGCGGCAGGATCGATCTCGCCTTCCTGCGCCATGAGCGGAACACGCCGCGCATCGCCTTCACGCGACTGACCGATGAACCGCTGGTCGCGCTGATGCCCGCAGACCATCCTCTGGCAATGCGCGATGCGGTCACCGCGGCGGATATCGCCGGGGAGCAACTCGTCGGCGTTTCGCACGAGAAGTCGCCGGCGCTGAGAGCCGTGATCGATGCCTACGGCACGCGGCTCGGCATCGACCTCGCACCGGATCACCTGGTCGACAACCTTTCGATGGCGATGTCGCTGGTCGCGTCGATGCGAGGCCTCGCCCTGATGCCGATCTATGCGCGCAACCTGCTACCACCGACCGTCGTCGCGCGGCCACTGGCCGGCGACCCGCCGACGATCGACCTTTCGCTCGGTCGTCTCGATGCGGACGAGTCGCCCCGTCTCTCGAGCATCGTGTCGAGGATCGTCGGCTTGAAACCGACGATCGCCGACGACAACGTCTTGCGCCCGATGCAATGACCCGTCGACCCGAACCCGCCTCGGTCGACCTGTCACCTTCAGGCAGCGGTGTCCTCGAAGTAAGGGACGACGGTACCCTTCAGCTTCAGCGTGACGGGCCGGCCATGGCGGTCGCGCGCCTTGCCGACCGCAGTCCGGACCCAACCCTCGCTGACGCAGTATTCCTCGACGGTGGTCTTCTCGACGCCGTTGAAGCGGATGC
>CAXTPX010000413.1:0-3883 GCA_964246005.1 uncultured Burkholderiaceae bacterium
ACATCGCCATCACGTCGCATCGCCCCACGCTCGAGATCCTGCGCGACAGCGGCCTGATCGACCGCGTGAAGCTGTCGATCCCGCACTTCATGGTCGTGCCCGCGATCCTGTCGGAGGTCGACTACGCGGTGATCGTGCCGCGCACCGTCGCGCGCGCGTTCCGACGCTACGGCGTCCATCGCATCTCGCCGCTGCCGGTGCCGCAGCGGCACTTCGACGTCGGCCTGTTCTGGACGCGCCGGCGCGCCAGCGAACCGGGTCACGCGTGGTTGCGCGCATTGATGATCGACCTGTTCCATCAGCCGCGACAGGGTCCGGCGCGATGAGGACCCGCAAGGACGCTTGAGGCGGACCCGGCTCGCGGCCACCACGCTCGCGCCGAGCGCCGCACTTCTTCTTCGCCCGGTTGACGGACGACGACGTCTCTCGCAGAGTCTCGCACCGTGTCGACGATGAACGCGGCTTACCGGAGAACCCGCATGTCGAATCCCGTACCAGCCGGGGCGCTCGGCCTGACCGCACTGTTCTCGGTGTTGCTGTCCGCCTGCGCGACCGATCCTGCAGCGCCGGTCGGACCCCCGATGGCGTGCGAGCAGCTCGCGACGATGATCGTGCCCGTCGGGGCCATCGGCCTGCCGACCCTGGGCGCGACCGTCACGGCCGCGAGCGTCGTCGCCGCCGCCGGCACGGGCCCCACCGCGCTCGGCGAGTATTGCAAGGTCACGGCCGACATCGCGCCGGTCGATCCGGCGGCCCCGAAGATCAAGCTGCAGGTCGACCTCCCGACCACGTGGAACGGCAAGGTACTGATGTTCGGTGGCGGCGGCTACGACGGCGAGATCCCCAACATCGCCGGCAACGTCCCGGCGGGGCCGATCGACCGGCTGCTCCCGCTCGGGCGCGGTTACGCGACGTTCGCGAGCGATTCGGGCCACCAGGGCGGCGCGCTCGGCCGGCGCGACGGCTCGTTCGGCATCAACGACGAAGCCCTGAACAATTTCTCCGGCGACGCGCTGAAGAAGACGCGCGACGTCGCGGTCGCCATCGTCAAGGCACGCTACGGCGCGTCGAAGCCGACCCGCGCGTACTTCGCGGGTGGCTCGTCCGGCGGTCGCGAGGCACTCGCCGCCGTGCAACGCTGGCCGGAGGACTGGGACGGCGCGATCGTGCTCTACCCGGCTGGTGCCGCCGCCAGCCTCGACCTGCAGTTCGGCCGCTTCACGCGGGCATTCGCCGAGCCGGGCGCCTATCCGAACGTCGCCAAGCGCAAGCGCCTCTACGACGCGGCGCTCGAAGCCTGCGACCGGCTCGACGGCGTCGTCGATGGCCTGGTGAGCAACATGCGGGCGTGCAACGCGCTGTTCGATCCGGCGAAGGCGACGATCGGCGGCACGCCGTTGCGCTGCCCGGACGGCGGCGAGGGCGGCGACCGCTGTCTGTCCGACGCGCAGATCACGGCGCTCAAGGTGTTCGACACGCCGATCACGTTCGCCTACCCGCTCGCGAGCGGCGAGACGCAGTACCCCGGCTTCAACGTCTGGGGTACCGACCTCGGCATCCCGAACGCGAGTCCGCTGCAGCCGGTCGTGACGCAACTGTCGTTCGGCTCTTCGCCGCCGACGACCCCGATGCCGGCAACGGTGCCGTTCGGCAGCCTGTTCTGGGACCACTGGGTGAAGTATTTCGTCACGCGCGATCCGGACTTCGATTCGTCGACGCTCGATCCGGAGAATCCGGGACGGTGGCAGGCACGCATCGGCGCGCTGACCGGCGTGCAGGACGTGAACGGGACCGACCTCGGGCCGTTCGCGGCGAAGGGCGGGAAGATCCTGATGGCCCACGGAATGAGCGACGCGCTGGTCAGCACGCGCGCGACCGAGCAGTACTACGATCGCGTCCGCAGCACGATGGGTCCGGCGCGGGTGCAGGACTTTCTGCGCTTCTACGAGATCCCGGGCTACGGGCACGCGGTCAGCACGGTCTTCAATGCGTCGTGGGATTCGCTGACCACACTCGAGAACTGGAGCGAAAAGGGCATCGCACCGCCGGCCCAGACGGTCGCCGATGCGACCGGCGTTCCGGGCCGCACGCGGCCGCTGTGCGAGTACCCCGGCTTCCCGCGCTATCTCGGAACCGGCGACGTCAATCTGGCATCGAGCTTCACCTGCGCCGCGCAGTGATGCGAAGGACCCGGATGCCGCTCGACCGGTGTCCGGGGCAGTAGACTCGCGGGCGGTCGCCGATGTCCGTCGACGCCGCCCCGACCTTCGAATCGCATGGCTTCCCCCGTTCTCCCGTCCCATGCGCCCGACCGACTCGCCCTGTGGTCGCTCGCGTTCGGCAACGTCGTGATCGGCACCGGTGCGCTGGCGTCGATCGGCGCGGCCCTGGTCTGGTGGCGGTTGCCGTCGAAGCTCTTCGCGGGACGGATCGACGGCGCCGCGTGGCGCGCGATCGTCGAGCATCCGACGCTGCTGCGGGTCGTCTCGGTCACCGCGATCCACGCGAGCGCGCAGTTCGTCCTCTTCTCGTACGTCGTGATCGCGTACCAGGACACGCTGCTCGCGACGCCTCGATGATCGCGCTGCTGCTCGCATTGAACGGTCTCGCCGGCTTCGCCGGCATCGTGATCGCCGGTCGCGTCGCCGACCGCATCGGTCCTCCGCCGGTGATCGTGGTCGCGCTCGCTGCGATGACGTCCGCCTTCGTCGTATGGGCGTCGTTGTTCGCGGTGGGCCCGGGGGGTGGGTTGCGTGCTCGCCATCGTGGCCGCGGTGCGCTGGGGCGCCGGCAATTTCGCCACCAACAGCATGCAGCAGGTGCGGCTGGTGAACCTCGCGCCCGCGCTCGCGTCGGTGTCGGTGGCGCTCAATACGTCGGCGATCTACTTCGGGCAGTACGTCGGCGCGGCCGTCGGCGCCTACGTCCTGTCGCATCCGTTCACCGAGCCGCTGACGATGGCGTTGCCGTGGGTCGCACTGCCGGTCTTCCTCGTCGCGATCGTGGTCTCGATCGCCGCACAACGTCGCGCCGAACGTGGTGCGATCCAAACTGCACGCGCGCTCTAGGAACCGACATGCGCATCCTCGCTGTGAACACCGGCCCCGGCGCCCCGCTGTTCGTCCCTGCATCGGGCAACACCCGGCAGCAGGTCATGAGCGGCATCCGCAAGTCGCCCGTCTCGACGCTCGACGATCCGCGACGCATCGCGCTCCGCACGCTCGGCTTCGAAGGCGACGAGCAGGTCGACCTGACGGTGCACGGCGGCCGCGACAAGGCGGTCTACGCGTACCCGGTCGAGCACTACCCGATCTGGCAGACGATCCGCGAACAGGCGACGAAGCGTGACGATCCGCTGCCGTATGGCTTCATGGGCGAGAACCTGACGATCGAGGGGTTGCTCGAGACACGCGTGTGGATCGGCGACGTGCTGGTGATCGAGCCCGCAGAAGCCGCCGAAGCGCCGCCGGTGCGCCTGCGCATCGACTCGCCGCGTCAGCCATGCTTCAAGTTCAACGCGGTGATGGGCTTCAACCACGCGTCGAAGATGATGGTCCAGTCCGGCTTCACGGGCTTTTATCTCGAAGTGCTGCAGACCGGCACGGTCGCGGCGGGCGACGCGATCCGCGTAGTGCCGGGGCCTCGTGAAGTCTCGATCGAGGAGCTGCACCGGCTGAAGACGCGCGGCAAGCAGAAGAACCTGTTCTGAGGCCCGGTCAGACCGAGGTGTAGGCGGCGACGCCTGCCTCCAGCATCGCCGCGCAGAGCGCCTTGTCCCGCGTGGCCAGGGGCATGCGACGGCGCAATGCGAGTTCGAGATACGCCGCATCGTAGGCGCTCAACGCATGCCGGGAGGCGAGCTCGTCGATCGTCGGAAGCGGAA
>CAXTPX010000414.1:0-3877 GCA_964246005.1 uncultured Burkholderiaceae bacterium
AGCGTGCGCTCGATCAGGTCCGCGGTCGCGACAGCGAACGCATCGCGCGACACGGCCGCGTGGCGGCGGACCCCGGCCGCCTCGAATGCGAGATCGACGATCAGCACCTCGCTCAACTCTTCCTTCGCGGCGCGGGCATGGGCTGCGAGGCGGGCATGCTCGGCGTCGGACAGCTGATCGGCCGTCACGCCCGCGGTCTTCATCGCGAGGGCCGCGAGGCGCTCGTCGAAGTCGTCGCCCCCGAGCGCGGTGTCGCCACCGGTCGCGAGCACCTCGAAGACGCCGCGCGTGAGCCGCAGGATCGATACGTCGAACGTGCCGCCGCCGAGGTCGTACACCGCGTACGTGCCTTCGATGCCATGGTCGAGACCGTAGGCGACGGCGGCCGCCGTCGGCTCGTTCAACAGCCGCAGCACGTTGAGTCCGGCCAGCTGCGCCGCGTCCTTGGTGGCCTGGCGCTGCGCGTCGTCGAAGTACGCGGGCACGGTGATGACGGCGCCGACGAGGTCGTCGCCGAGCGTGTCCTCGGCACGCTGCCGCAGCGTCGCGAGGATCTCCGCGGAGACCTCGACCGCGGTCTTCGGTCCGGCTGCCGTCGAGAGGCGGATCATGTCGCCACCCGGTCGATCGCTCGCGTCGACCAGGTCGTAGCGCAACGTGGCAGGGTCGATCTCGGCACGACCACGTCCCATCAACCGCTTGACCGACACGATCGTGTTGCGCGGATCGGCGGCGCGTTGCGCCAGCGCGTCGTGGCCGATGCCGGCCGATCCGTCGGCGCGGTAGTGCACGGCCGACGGCAGCAACGCGCGGCCGTGTTCGTCGGGCAGCACCTCGGCCACCCCGCTGCGAACGGCCGCGACGAGCGAGTTGGTCGTGCCGAGGTCGATCCCGACGGCGAGACGGCGCTGGTGCGGCGCCGGCGCCATGCCGGGCTCGGAAATCTGCAGCAGCGCCATCAGTGGGACGCCGCGGTGGTTCGCTGTTCAGCGACGACGACGTCGTCCGCGAAACGTTCGACGAACATCCACTGGCGCACTCGCTCGACCGCGGTTGCGATGCCTTCCTGACGATCGAGCGCTTCCGCGACTTCGTGCTGAAGCGTGCTCGACATCGAATCGAGTTGCTTGCGCAGCGATTCGATCGCGGCCGGATTCGCTTCGGCCCGTGCCTCGTCGAGCGCCTCGCGCCATTCGAGCTGCTGCATCAGGAAGCTCGACGACATGACGGTGTTATGTTCATCGGCCGGGTCCTGGCCGCGCAGCACGCAGAGGTAGCGCGCGCGCTGCAGCGGATCCCGCAACACCCGGTATGCCTCGTTCGCGCGCGTCGCCCATTGCAACGCGACGCGCTGCTCCGCGGCGCCGCTGCCGGCGAAGCGATCGGGATGAACCTGCGTCTGCACTTCGCGATACGCGCGATCGAGCGCTGCGGCGTCGAGCGCGAAGCGCTCGGGCAGGCCGAACAGTGCGAAGTGGGTGTCGCGGATGTCCATCAAAAAACAAGGCGGCCGAGCCGCCTTGATCGGGTCGACAGGCTCATGCGATCAAATGCGGAAACTCTCACCGCAACCGCATTCGTCCTTGACGTTCGGGTTGCGGAACTTGAACCCTTCGTTGAGCCCTTCCCGCGCGAAGTCGAGTTCCGTGCCCTCGATGTACGGCAGGCTCTTGGGATCGACGTAGACCTTGACGCCGTGGCTCTCGAACACCTGGTCTTCGGCGACCGGTTCGTCGACATATTCGAGCTTGTACGCGAGACCCGAGCAGCCGGTCGTGCGCACCCCGACGCGCAGGCCATGACCATGGCCGCGGCGCTCGATGTATCGCGCGACGTGGCGTGCCGCTTTCTCGGTCAGCGCGACGCCTGTCGCCGGCAGCGAGCCGCCGACGATCGGTGCGACGGGCGCGAAGCTGGGTTCGGACATCACGCGGCCTGCTTCTCCGCGATCACGCCCATCACCGGCGCTGCCGACGACGCGGCCAGATGCTTCGCGCGATAGTCCTGCACGGCGGCCTTGATCGCGTCTTCGGCGAGGATCGAACAATGGATCTTGACCGGCGGCAGCGCGAGCTCCTCGGCGATCGCGGTGTTCTTGATGCTCATCGCCTCGTCGAGCGTCTTGCCCTTGACCCACTCGGTGATCAGCGACGACGACGCGATCGCCGAGCCGCAGCCGTAGGTCTTGAACTTCGCGTCCTCGATCCGGCCGTCGTCGCCGACGCGGATCTGCAGCTTCATCACGTCGCCGCATGCCGGCGCACCGACCATGCCCGTGCCGACCGCATCATCGCTGCCCGCGAACGAGCCGACGTTGCGTGGATTTTCGTAGTGGTCGAGTACCTTGCTGCTGTAAGCCATAGCGTTCTCCGAATCAAATCATCAGTGCGCGGACCACTGGATCGACTCCATGTCGACCCCGTCCTTGAACATGTCCCACAGCGGCGAAAGGTCGCGCAGCTTCGCGATGCGCGACTTCAGCAGCCCGATCGCGAAGTCGACGTCCTCGACCGTCGTGAAACGACCGATCGTGAAGCGAATCGACGAGTGCGCGAGTTCGTCGCTGCGCCCGAGCGCCCGCAACACATAGCTCGGCTCGAGACTGGCCGACGTGCAGGCCGAACCCGACGAGACCGCCAGCTCCTTGATGCCCATGATCAGCGACTCGCCCTCGACGAAGTTGAAACTGACGTTGAGGTTGTGCGGCACGCGCTGGTCGGGATCGCCGTTCAGATAGACCTCCTCGATGTCCGACAGCCCGTTCCAAAGACGGTCGTGCAACATCCGCACGCGCTCGTTCTCGGTATTCATCTCGAGGCGCGCGAGCCGGAAGGCTTCGCCCATGCCGACGATCTGGTGCGTCGCGAGCGTGCCCGATCGCATGCCGCGCTCGTGACCACCCCCGTGCATCTGCGCTTCGAGTCGGACCCGCGGCTTGCGACGCACGAACAGCGCGCCGATGCCCTTCGGTCCATAGGTCTTGTGCGCGGTGAACGTCATCAGGTCGACCGGCCATGCGGTCAGGTCGATCGCCGTCTTGCCGGTGGCCTGCGCCGCATCGCTATGGAAGATCACCCCGCGTTCGCGACACAGCGCGCCCATGGCGGCGATGTCCTGGATGACGCCGATCTCGTTGTTGACCAGCATCACGGAGACCAGCACGGTGTCGGGGCGAATCGCGTCGCGCAACTGGTCTAGCGTGATCAGCCCGTTCGGTTGCGGCTGCAGGTACGTGACCTCGAAGCCCTCGCGTTCCAGTTCGCGGCAAGTGTCGAGAACCGCCTTGTGCTCGGTCTTCACCGTGATGACGTGCTTGCCCTTCTCCTTGTAGAAGTGGGCGGCACCCTTGATCGCGAGGTTGTTGCCCTCGGTGGCGCCGGACGTCCAGATGATCTCGCGCGGATCGCAATTGACCAGCTTCGCCACTTCCTCGCGTGCGTTCTCGACCGCCGACTCGGCATCCCAGCCGTACGGATGGCTGCGCGACGCCGGGTTGCCGAACTGCGACGTGAGGAACGGAATCATCTTCTCGGCCACGCGCGGGTCGACCGGCGTCGTCGCCGAGTAGTCCATGTAGATCGGGAGCATCGATTGCATTGTGGTTCCTGATTCGTGACGCTTCGCGTCAGTTGATCGCCGGATTGGCCGGCGACTTCTCGCCCGGCGGACGTCGGTCCCGCAACACGTGGACCTGCGGCGCGCTCTCGCATCGAACCAGCCGCACCCGCTGTTCGCTGACCAGGTTCTCGAGGGAAACGCTGTCGAGGTAATCGACCATGTGCGCGTTGAGGTTCGCCCACAGGTCGTGCGTCAGGCAGCGTCGATCGTCGAGGCAGTTCTCCTTGCCCTTGCACTGGGTGGCGTCGACGGTCTCGTC
>CAXTPX010000415.1:0-3877 GCA_964246005.1 uncultured Burkholderiaceae bacterium
CTCGCCGCTTGCGCCGGCGTATTGCTGCTGACCCTGCTGGTCGGGACCGTCGTCAATCGCCTCGTCGAAGAACCGTTCAGGGACGCAACCCGGCGCTGGATCGCGTCGCGGAAATGAAGCGTCGTCCCTGCGAGGTGCACGAACGTGTCTGACCCGCACAGGCGCATCGACTCACGATCGAGAGTCGCGGTCACCGGTGGTGGAGGACATCTCGGTCGGAAGCTGGTCGCGCAATTGCGGGCCGCTGGAGCCGAGGTGGTGCTGCTCGAACGCGGCCTTGCGGAGATCGCCCGATGGCAGGTGCTCTGCAGCTCTATCGACGCGGTCGTCCACCTCGCAGCGCCCACGGCGAACGTGGATGAGGCCGCCGTCGGCGACGCACTGGCGCTGACGCGTCACCTGTTCGACGCGCTGCCGGGTCGTCCGTTGTCGTTCGTCTTCGCAGGCAGCATGGCATCGGTCCGGCCACCGTCCGATGGCACGGCGATCGACGAGCGCTCGGCGCTGTGGCAGGACGGTGATCTGCGGGAGCAGGACGCGTACACGCAAATGAAAACGTTGCAGGAGCAACTGGTTCGCGCGTCTTGTCGTTCGCGCGGCGACCGCCTGACGATCCTGCGGCCGAGCAACGTCTGGGATGAGGAGCGTTGGCGGCAGGCCTGCATCGGGCCGAAGCTGGGACCGCTCTGGCTCGTCGTCGCGCCGACACGCAGCCTGCGTCTGGTTCACTCCAGCAACTGCGTCCGGGCGTTCATCGACGCCGTGCGTGCCGGAGCCGACGACGAGATGAACGTGGACGACGGCGCCGTCGTCAGCGCGTGGCGATATGCCACGCGGATCGCGGGATGGCGACGGCACGGCTACCTGCCGATTCCGGTCGCGGGCTGGCTGTTCGATGCCGTCGCTTCGCTCGCGGGACGGGTGCTGCGCGTCGTGGCGCAGGGCAGGCGCGTGCCGGGGCTCCTGATCGCACAGCGCCGCAAGTCGCGCTTCGGCGGCTATCGCATCGACACGCGTAGGGTGCGCGAACGGATCGGCTGGCAGCCTGATCTGCGCCCGTACGGCTTGCCGGCGAATGCCCGATGAGGGCGGGATGAGGATCGCCTACTTCACCAACCAGTACGCCCGTGCCAGCGACACGTTCATCCGCAACGAGGTCCACGAACTGCGCGCACGCGGGCACGACGTCCGCACGTTCGCGGTTCGTCGGCCGATCGAAGGCGGCGTCGCGAGCGCGGAGGTCGAAAGCGAGCGCGCGTCGACCTGCTACATCCTGTCCGTTCCCCGGCTGCGACTCGCGACGACGATCATGGCGGCCACGTTGCGTCGACCTGTCCGGGTCCTCGACGCGTTCTTGCTCGCGATGCGCATCAGTCCGGACGGCATCCGTTCGCGCGCGATGCACGTCTTCTACCTGCTCGAGGCGGTATACCTGTCGGCAGAACTGGGCCGCGCGAAGATCCAGATCCTGCACAACCACATCGCCGAGAATTCCGCGACGGTCGCGATGCTGGCCTCGATGATCTCGGGCATCCCGTTCAGCATGACGGTGCACGGGCCGGGCATCTTCTTCCACCCGGAGGCGTGGGCGCTGCGCGAGAAGATCGCGCGCGCCGCCTTCACGGCGTGCATCAGCGACTTCTGCAAGAGCCAGTGCATGCTGCATTCGAATCGCGCCGACTGGCCCCGCCTCAAGGTCGTCCACTGCGGCGTGGGCCGACAGTTCGAGGGCATCGTACGGACCCCGCCGACGCGGGCGCCACGGTTGCTGTTCGTCGGGCGCCTGTGCGACGAGAAGGGACTGCCGCTCCTGGTCGAAGCGGTCGCCCGACTCGTCGCGGCGGGCACGGACTGCCGCCTGTCGATCATCGGCGACGGGCCGCTGCGGGCCGATGTCGCCGCATTCGTGCGCGAACGCCGGTTGGAATCGTCGATCCGGCTCCTGGGGTGGCAGGGAAGCGAAGCGATCGTCGAAGCGTTTCACGATGCACGTGCGCTCGTGCTGCCGAGTCTTGCGGAAGGCTTGCCGGTCGTGATCATGGAATCGATGGCGCTGGGCAGGCCGGTGGTCGCCACGGCGATCGCGGGCATTCCGGAACTCGTCGTCCCCGGGACGAACGGCTGGCTGGTTGCCGCCGGCTCCGTCGATGCGTTGACGGCGGCCATCGCCGAAGTGATCGCCGCGTCTCCCGAAACCCTTCAGGCGATGAGCGAGGCCGGTGCGCGAGCGGTTCGGGAGCGCCACTCGATCACGGGGGAAGTCGGGAAGCTGGAAGTCCTGCTGCAGGGGGCAGTGACCCGGCCGAGTCGCGATGCAAGGCAGAATGCGTCCATCCCGCTCGCCTCCACTACGGAACCCCATTGAGAATCGTCCGCTGCTGTCTGCTCGTGCTCGCGGGCCTCGCCAGCGTTCCCGCGCTGGGGCAGGGCGCCACGGCGTCGCGGCCCTTCTCGGATCGTTCGTTCTGGAACGCCCGGCCGACGAAATTCGAGCTCGGCACGACCGAGGTTCCCAAGTCCGACTACTACCCGATCGTCGCGGAAGGTGCTTACTCGGTGCGCGTGTTCGTCGCCAAGGAGAGCGATCCGGCGATGGCCGTGCAGGGCGCGCCCGACAAGCCCGGTATCTGGAACGCGGATGCGGAGCGGCTCGATCCGCAGATCGTCATTCCGCACTGGCCGGCCGACGTCCTCCCCGCGACCGGTGGCGACGGCCACGCCGACATCGTCGACGCGGCGTCCAATCGAATCCATTCGTTCTACCAGTTGAAGTTCGTCGACGGGAAGTGGCGGGCCACGCAGTACACGTGGAGCCCACTGGACGGCAGCGGCTGGGGTGAGCCGGGGCATTACTTCCAGGGCTCGCGAGCGACCGGCGTCGTGCCGACCGCCGGCCTGATTCGTTCGTTCGAAGTCAACGACGGGCAACCCGACTATCAGCACACGCTGGCAATGTCGATGGCGTCGAACGGGCTTTCCGCCGACCCGGCCTACGTCTATCCGGCGACCTCGGCGGACATCAACGCCGCGACGGCCAATCACGGCGCCTTTCCGGAAGGCACGTTGATGATGCTGCCGGCCGACTTCGACCTCGCAGCGATCAAGGATGCCAAGCTGCTGAAGGTCGCGAAGTCCCTCCAGAAGCGCGGGGCTTACGTGGTGGATGCCAACGGCGGCACGCCGTTCGCCATCTACGTCGAGATCGGATCGAATTACTCGTTGATGCCGCCGGGCAAGTGGGACGGCGAGGTCGCGGCCGAGCTCGATCGCTTGCGGGCGGGTCTGCGGGCGGTGACTGCCGTGAGCGAATGGGTGGATGCCAAAGGCGCCCGCTTTACCCCCGAGCGCAATCTCAACCTGCTATCGATGCGCGGTCCCTGGGCCGTGACCGGTGCCGGCACCGCGGGCGCGTTCGACACGTGGCAACAGGCAGTCGTCTTTCCCGCCAATGGTCAAGCCGTCACGCAGGTCAACGCGTCAGGCCGGAACATGCAGAACGTGCCGTGGGCCACGCCGAAGCCTGGCGAGACGTTGCGCCTGAAGGTTACGGGTAGCGATGGCACGACGATGCGCTTCACGCTCGTCGATGCCGGCGCAAGGACCGTCTACGACAGCGGTATCCTGAAGGCAGGCCAGGGGGTGAACATCAAGTGGCCCGCGGCCGGGCTGAAATCCGTCGTGACGGTGGCAACCGGTCCTCGCGGCGGTGGCACGGTCGGCGCCACCTTGGTCTCGATGGATCACAAGCCTTGATCGACTCCGCGTTCGCAGAACGAGTGCCCCCCGGATGGCTGGGTCGTGCGCGAGGGAAGCGGTGATGTCGATCGTGGCGCTGGTGATCGCCGTGGCGACTGTAGGGCTTCTCTTCGGCCTCGGG
>CAXTPX010000416.1:0-3865 GCA_964246005.1 uncultured Burkholderiaceae bacterium
CGGCCTGGCGCTCGCGGCCTTCCCCGACGGCGGCGACCCGGCGGCGCCGCTCGCGATCCACGACGCGAGACCGTCGGCGTTGAGCTGGATGTCGATCGACAGCACGTCGTCGAGGCGTTCCGCGGGAACCGCCCATCGCTGCCGACGCGCCTCGTCCTCGGCGATCGCACGGACCCCGGCCTCGAGCGCGGCGGCGCGCTGCCGCACGTCGCCGATCTGCGCACAACGCCGGCCGAGGTCGGCATGCGCATCGACCAGTCGCAGCAGGTCGCTCGCGATGCGCGGCACGTCGACCACCTTGCCGTAGTGCGTCAGGTACAGCGCCTCGGGCTTCAACGCCATCATGCGATCGATCGAGGCGTGGAACGCGTCCGGATCGAACTGCGTCGGCGTCGTCGCCGGGAAGACGAATTGCACGCCATCACGATCGAGCTCGCGATACGAAAGCCCGAACATGTCGCCGGTGAACAGGTGACCGGTGGCGCTGTCGTGCACGCAGTTGTGATGGCGCGCGTGGCCGGGCGTGTCGTGGAACGTGAACGTGCGCCCGGCGAGCGACACGGTGAATCCGTCGGTCGCTTCGACGACGCGCTCGGCCGGTACCGGGACGACCTCGCCGTACATCGCGGCCACCTCGTCGACCCCGTAGACGTCGCGGGTCGCGGCCATCAGCTTCGACGGATCGATCATGTGGCGCGCGCCGCGCGGATGGACCACGAGCTTCGCGTTCGGCGCCTGCGACATCAGCAGGCCCGCGCCGCCCGCGTGATCGAGATGGACGTGCGTCAGGATGACCCAGTCGATGGACTCGGGGCCGAGGCCCTTGTCGGCCAGCGCGTCGAGCACGAACGGGACCGAATCGTTGGTCCCGGTATCGATCACCGCGACCCGCCCCTGCTCGACGACGATGTGGATCGCGTCGAGCTGCGGCCGCACGTAGTGCGAGTCAATCGCGCTGATGCCGTGCGGGTAGTCGATGACGCCGGACATCAGCGCTGCATCTTCATCATCTGGTCCATCGGCATCACCATGTGGTTCAGGTGCGTCATGATCCACAGCGATCCGAACACGACCAGCATCACGATCAGCACCCCGAACGCGAGCGCCATCACGTTGTTGACGTTGTCGGGTCCGGTCGTGATGTGCAGGAAGAAGACCAGATGCACGCCCATCTGCGCGATCGCGAGGACCGACAGCGCGATCGGAATGCTCGGCGCCCACACCAGCGAGCTTCGCGCCAGATAGAACGACACGCACGTCAGGCCGGTCGCGAGCGCGAAGCCGATCAGGTATCCCCGGACGCCCTGCGCGATCTCGTCGGCGCGGGTCGCTTCGTCGCCGGGCGCGCTGTCGCCATGCCGCAGCTCGTGGTCGGACTTCGCGCCGGCGGTCACATCGCTCATTTCGCCACCCCCACCAGATAGACGATGCTGAACAGGGCCACCCAGATGATGTCGAGCGTGTGCCAGAACAGGCTGAAGCACAGCATGCGCCGCAGGATGTCCTCGCGATAACCCTTCGCGAACACCTGCGCCATCATCGTCAGCAACCACAGCAGGCCCGCGGTCACGTGCAAGCCGTGACATCCGATCAATGCGAAGAACGCCGACAGGAACCCGCTCCGGGTCGGACCGGCGCCTTCGGCGACCATGCCCGAGAACTCCTGCAGTTCGAGCGCGAGGAACGCAGCACCGAGGACGAACGTGATCGCCATCGAGATATAGAAGAGGCGATTGTTCCTGGCGTTGGCGCCGATGCCCGCGAGGCCGCAGAACAGGCTCGACGTCAACAGGCAAGCGGTCTCGATGGCGACGTTGCGGACCTCGAACAGGTCGCGACCGCTCGGGCCTCCGGCGGTGCTGTCGGTCAGCACCGCATAGGTCGCGAAGAACGCAGCGAACATGATGATGTCGCTGATCAGGAAGATCCAGAACCCGTAGCCGACGACGATCCGCTTCGACTCGTCGTGCGACGACGATTCGGTCAGTTCGGCGCCATGGCCATGCCCATGCGACTTGCCGTGGGCGCCGGGCGCCATCGGTGCGGTCGCGGCGCTCATGTGGCCGCGCCCTGCATCCGGGCGAGCGCCGCGCTGCGGGAACTGCGGTTCGCGCGGTCGATGCGGGCGACCTCGTCGGCCGGGATCCTCTCTTCATGCTCGTCGCGCCACGCGAACACGACGAAGGTCGCGAACGCGCCGACGAATGCGGCGATGACCAGCCACCAGATGTGCCAGATCAGCGAGAAGCCCATGATGGTCGCGAAGAACGCGCAGATGAAACCGACCGGACTGTTGCGCGGCATCTCGATGTCGACGTAGTTCGGTTCAGCGGACAGCGACGCGCGCTCCCGGGCGAGTCGCTTCACGACCCAATAGGTTTCCTCGCCTTCGACGTTCGGCAGCACCGCGAAATTGAACAGCGGCGGCGGCGACGGGGTCGCCCACTCGAGCGACCGTCCGTCCCAGGGATCGCCGGTCACATCGCGCAGTTCTTCGCGATGGCGGATGCTGTACACGAGCTGCGCGATCTGGAACCCGATGCCGATCGTGATCAGCACCGCGCCCGCGGCCGCCACCAGCAGCCACGGATGCCATGCGGCGACGTCGTAGTGCTGCATGCGACGCGTCATGCCGAGGAGGCCGAGCCAGTAGAGGGGCATGAAGGCGACGTAGAAGCCGATCGTCCAGAACCAGAACGCGTACTTGCCGAGGCCTTCGTGCAGCTTGAAGCCGAACGCCTTCGGGAACCAGTAGGTATAGCCGGCGAAGAGCCCGAACAGCACGCCGCCGATGATGACGTTGTGGAAGTGGGCGACGAGAAAGAGGCTGTTGTGCAGCACGAAGTCCGCCGGCGGCACCGCGAGCAGCACGCCGGTCATGCCGCCGACGACGAACGTGACGACGAAGCCGATCGCCCACAGCACCGGCGTCGCGAACACGATGCGGCCGCCGTACATCGTGAAGATCCAGTTGAACACCTTCACGCCGGTCGGCACGGCGATGATCATCGTGGCGATGCCGAAGACCGCATTGACGTCGGCGCCCGCGCCCATCGTGAAGAAGTGATGCAGCCACACGAGGAACGCGAGGATGCAGATCGCCATCGTCGCCGCGACCATCGAGCGATAACCGAACAGCGGCTTCCGCGAGAACGTCGAGAACACTTCCGAGAAGATGCCGAACGCCGGCAGGATCAGGATGTAGACCTCGGGATGCCCCCACGCCCAGATGAGGTTCATGAACATCATCATGTTGCCGCCACCGTCGTTCGTGAAGAAGTGGAAGCCGAGATAGCGGTCGAGCAACAGCATCGCGAAGGTCGCGGTCAGGATCGGGAACGCGGCGACGATCAGCAGGTTCGACGCGAGCGTCGTCCAGCAGAACATCGGCATCCGCAGGTAGCTCATGCCGGGCGCACGGACCTTCAGCACGGTCGTCACGAGGTTGACGCCGGACAACAGCGTCCCGACGCCGGAGATCTGCAGCGCCCACAGGTAATAGTCGACGCCGACGCCGGGCGAGTACTGCAGCTCCGACAGCGGCGGATACGGCAACCAGCCGGTCTTCGCGAACTCGCCGACGAAAAGCGAGATGTTGACCAGCAGCGCGCCGGTGGCCGTCAACCAGAAGCCGACCGAGTTCAGCGTGGGGAATGCCACGTCGCGCGTACCGAGTTGCAGCGGCACGACGAAGTTCATCAACCCGATCACGAACGGCATCGCGACGAAGAAGATCATCATCGTGCCGTGCGCGCTGAAGATCTGGTTGTAGTGGTCCGGCGGCAGGTAGCCCGGCGCGTTGAACGCGAGCGCCTGCTGCGATCGCATCAGGAGCGCGTCGGAGAAGCCGCGCAGCAGCATCACC
>CAXTPX010000417.1:0-3843 GCA_964246005.1 uncultured Burkholderiaceae bacterium
GTGATCGGCACGCTCTGCAAACGCGCCACCGCCGAAGGACTGCGCACGCTCGTGTCCACCGGCGACAAGGATCTCGCGCAGCTGGTCGACGACCACGTCACGCTGATCAACACGATGAACCGCGTGCCGCTGCCGGGACCGGCGACCGGCTGGCACGGCGCCGGCGAGGTGATGGACGTCGAAGGCGTGAAGCTCAAGTTCGGCGTTGCGCCGGACCGCATCGTCGACTACCTGACGCTGGTCGGCGACTCGGTCGACAACGTGCCCGGCGTCGAGAAGGTCGGTCCGAAGACGGCGGCGAAGTGGCTCGCGCAATACGGCTCGCTCGACGAGGTGATCGCGCACGCGGCCGAGGTCAAGGGCGCGATCGGCGACAACCTGCGGCGTGCGCTCGACTGGCTGCCGATGGGTCGCAGGCTCGTCACGGTCAAGACCGACTGTGCGCTCGAGTCGGTGCCCGACATCGTCACGACGCTGATCCCGAAGGACGAGAACCGCGACACGCTGCTCGAGCTGTTCGACCGATACGGCTTCCGCACGTGGCTGAAGGAGGTCGCGCAGGAAGACGCTGCGGTGCTCGTGGAGCATTCGGCCGCGGGCGAGGAGGGTGCCGAGCAGGTCAGCGGCGTCGTCGACGAGACGCTGCCATCGTTGAAGCCCGGCGCCGACATCGAGCGTCGATACGAGACCATCCTCACGCCCGAGTCGCTCGACGAGTGGCTCGTGCGCATCGATGCGGCGGAGATCACCGCGTTCGACACCGAGACCTCGTCGCTCGATCCGATGCGGGCCACGCTGATCGGCATGTCGTTCTCGGTCGAGCCGGGGCACGCGGCCTACCTGCCGCTGCTGCACCGGACGCTCGACGCGAGCGGGCCGCAGCTGCCGTTCGACGAAACGATCGCGAAGGTCCGGCCGTGGCTCGAGGACGCGACGAAGAAGAAGGTCGGCCAGAACCTCAAGTACGACACGCACGTGCTCGCCAACCAGGGCATCACGCTGGCCGGGGTCGCGCACGACACGCTGCTGCAGTCGTACGTGTACGAGTCGCATCGCAACCACGGACTCGACGACCTCGCTCGGCGCCACGTCGGTGTCGAGGAACTGATGCGCTACGAAGATCTGTGCGGCAAGGGCGCGAAGCAGATCGGCTTCGACGAAGTGGCGATCGACGCGGCCACGAAGTACGGCGCCGAGCGCGCCGACCTCGCGATCCGCGCGCATCGCGTGCTGTATCCGCTGGTCGCGAAGAGCCCGTCGCTCGAAGCGGTCTATCGCACGATCGAGCTGCCGACGTCGATCGTGCTGCAGAAGATCGAGCGCAACGGCGTGCTGATCGATGCCGACCTGATGAACCGCCAGGGTGCGGAGCTCGGCGCCCGCATGGCGGAGCTCGAGGCGCGGGCCTACGAACTCGCGGGTCAGCCGTTCAACCTCGGATCGCCGAAGCAGATCGGCGAAGTGCTGTTCGACAAGCTGAAGCTGCCGGCCGCGCGGCGGACGTCGAGCGGCGCGCCGTCGACCGACGAGGACGTGCTCGCGAAGCTGGCGATGGACTATCCGTTGCCGAAGGTGCTGCTCGACCATCGCGCGCTGTCGAAGCTGAAGAGCACGTACACCGACAAGCTGCCGAAGATGGTCAACCCGCGCACGGGTCGTGTCCACACCAACTACGCGCAGGCCGTCGCGGTGACGGGTCGGTTGGCATCGAACGATCCGAACCTGCAGAACATCCCGATCCGCACGGCCGAGGGCCGTCGCATCCGCGAGGCGTTCATCGCGCCCGAAGGCTCGACGATCGTGTCGTCCGACTACTCGCAGATCGAGCTGCGGATCATGGCGCATATCTCCGGCGACGAGAGCCTGATCGACGCGTTCCGGAAGAACGAGGACGTGCACCGGCGCACCGCGGCGGAGGTGTTCGATACACCCGCCGACGAGGTCACGAACGAGCAGCGCCGCTATGCGAAGGTCATCAACTTCGGACTGATCTACGGGATGAGCGCGTTCGGCCTCGCGACCAACCTCGGCATCGAACGCGACGCGGCGAAGCTCTACATCGACCGCTACTTCATGCGCTATCCCGGCGTGGCCGCCTACATGCAGGAGACGCGGCAGAGCGCGCGATCGAAGGGCTACGTCGAGACCGTGTTCGGGCGTCGCTTGTGGCTGTCCGAGATCAACAGTCCGAACGGTCCGCGTCGCGCGGGCGCCGAGCGCGCGGCGATCAACGCGCCGATGCAGGGCACGGCTGCGGACCTGATCAAGCGATCGATGATCGCGGTGCAGGGCTGGCTCGAACGCGACGGACTCGCGACGAAGATGGTGATGCAGGTGCACGACGAGCTGGTGCTCGAGGTACCGGACGAGGAAATGGCGCTGGTCCGCGAACACGTGCCGAAGCTGATGGCGTCGGTGGCCGAGCTCAAGGTGCCGCTCGAAGTCGACCTGGGCGCGGGAAGGAACTGGGATGAGGCGCACTGACGTTCCGCCGGCAAGCGCGACGACGACCTTCGAGCCGCCGTTCGACCGGCCGCGCGATGCGGTCGCGCTGTTGCGGACGCGCGGTTTCGCGGTGCTCGATGCGCACGGCACGTCGACGCTGCTCGATGTACCGCTCGTCGATCTCGATGCCTTGCGTGCCTCGTGGAACGACCTGCCGCCCGATCTCCACCTGAAGGACGGCGGCACCTATCGCAAGCGCAGGCACTCGTGCTTCGTCGCAGCCGACGGGTCGCTGCGACAGGTGCCGCACCGCGCGCACTGGCAACCGATCGAATACAACGCGCTGCACGGCGGCATGCAGCGCTGGTTCGAGCCGATCGATGAACGCGTCGTCGCGTCGCCGGCGTGGATCCGGCTGATCGATGGCCTGGCCGATGTCTGCCGCAGCGTGCGACCGGTGCCGCGCTGGTCGATCGAGGCGCATCAGTTCCGCATCGACACGGCCGGTGGCATCGGTCGACCGACGCCGGAAGGCGCGCATCGCGACGGGGTCGACTTCGTCGCGGTGCTGCTGGTCGACCGGCGCGGCGTGAAGGGCGGCGAGACGCGCATCTTCGCGGCCGACGGTCCCGATGGCCGGCGCTTCACGATGACGGCGCCGTGGACGATGCTGCTGCTCGACGACGCGCGCATGATCCACGAGACCACGCCGATCCAGCCGCTCGATGCGTCGAGTGAAGCCGGCGTTCGCGACACGCTGGTCGTGACGTTGCGGGCCGACGGGTTCCAGGGCGACCGGTGATCGCCGACGCGACGACGTCGCGGGTCTGGCGTTGAGGAGACTTCCGCCCGGCTCGACCCGATCGATGCTGGCACGGGACGGAACACTGATTCATCAGGACGATGCGCGAGCACGAGCGCTCCCGTACCTTAGCTGCGTGGCGACGGCATCGTGTCGAAGCCCATTGCATCGGAGGACAGATGGAAGCGCTCCTATCCGCTATCCGGGTTGATGGCGGCGATCGTCGTTCGGGATTAAGAGGCGCATGCGCTGCGCGTGACGCATCAGTGCCGCGCGCTCATTCAGTTCGCGCATCACGACTTGCCATCAGGAAATGAGATGAACGTCCGACTGATCGTCCAAGGCGTTCTTCTGCTGGTGCTGGTCATCGCCGTATGGGCAGGCGGCAACTGGCCCGCGGTTTCCAGGTCGTTTCGATGACCGTGTGCGCGCTGCTGACGACGACCTGCCTGATGCAGGCCGCGGTCGAAGGGCGCCTCCAGCGATGCGGTGTCGACGGTTTCGCTTTGCTTTCTTGGTCGCTGTTGCATCCGCTGCGTCGGAGCCGCGTCGATCACACGGGCAGTCGCCTCAATCCTTGTCCCCCGGCGAGAAGA
>CAXTPX010000418.1:0-3842 GCA_964246005.1 uncultured Burkholderiaceae bacterium
GTTGTCGTCGCCGTTGCCAAAGCGTGCGCGTAAGCGCACCGCCCGCCGGTACCCCGTCCCCGGGAAAGAAGCGAGGTGAGCCGTCGATCTGCTTCGCGCTGGTCGCCCGGAAAGATCCACTTCGGCGTAATACCAAGCAAACGGGACGGGGCGCGTGACCGCAGCCGTCCTTTCAGCATCCATAAGTCGCCACTTCACGACATCGACTCTCGCCTCCTCAATCTCCGGGGCGAAAGCGACGTTTCCCGTGGACTTCGGTAGCAAGCGTATCGAGGTCGTGCAACGGGACGCGTTCCAGAACTGGAACGCACCGTCCCGCGTCCACCGCTATCGCCTTTCCCGCGGCAGCCCCACCCTGGTCTTCATCAACCGGAGCAGGGAATGATGAGGGGATCGCTATTGATCATTGGGGCAACAGGAAACCAAGGAGGGGCGGCGGTCGACGCCTTGCTCGCCAATCGTCGAAAGTGGGAGGTGAAGGCACTGGTACGTAACCCGAATAGCGAGAAGGCACAGGCCCTCAAGCAGCGCGGCGTGGAACTGGTGCGCGGCGACTTGGACGATGCCAGATCGGTCGAACTCGCGATGGCCGGCGCTTATGGGGTCTACAGCGTGCAAAGCCCCCAGGAAGGCGGACCAGAGCGCGAGAAGAAGCAGGGCATGCTGGTGGCGAGTGCCGCCCGGGAGGCAGGTGTCGCGCACTTCGTTTACTCGTCGGTCGCCGGCGCGGACCGGCGTTCAGGCGTGCCGCATCTCGAGAGCAAATGGCAAGTCGAGCAGCACATCGCGTCGATCGGACTGCGCGCGACAATCATTCGCCCGGTCCTGTTCATGGACAATTTCGCGACTTTCACGTTTCGCACTCTCATGCTCGCCATGTTGCGGACATTCGTGCCGGAAGACCAGAAGACGCAGATGGTCGCAGCGCGCGACATCGGCGTGGCCGTAGCGATGGCGTTCGCTGAACCCGAACGCTTTATCGGGCGAGCGATCGAACTGGCCGGCGACGCCGTGACACGTGTCGAGCTCGTGCAGTCGCTTCGTCGCAACGGACTACGGCCGGCGGCCTCATTGAAGCTGTCCGACTGGATGCGCGGTCAGGTGCCCGAGGAATACCAGCTAATGATGCAGTGGATCGCAAAGAAGGGCTTCCAGGCGGACATCGGTCAACTCAAAGCCGACTACTCCACGCTCACCAACGTGGATGAATGGGCGCGACACGCGCGCTCCTGACCGGCACGCGCCGTCGCGATCCCTCCCAAGGTTGGTCCGCGACACTCGATCGCCATACCCGTGCGACCTCGGGTCGTAGAACATCTCGATGTAGTCGAAGACGTCCCGACGAGCTTCTGCCCGGTCCGTGTGGATCTTTCGCCGAGTGCGTTGGCGCTCGAGCAACGGGAAGAAGCTCTCGGCGACTGCGTTGTCGTCAGCTGCCGCGTCGGCTCATGCTCGGTTCGAGGTTGTGGTTCTTCGAGTCCTGCCAGGAAGGGTTTCCGCGTCTCTGGGTCCTCTGCGTTCTCTCGGCAAAGTCAATCAACACCTTCAGCTTGGTGGACTGATTGCGTCGGGTCGGGTTAGTACAGATAGAAGCCCGGGAACGTGGGTGAAAAGGCCGTCAGCACTCGTTTGAGGCGCTTCGCCTTGATGTGAGGTAGAGCCAACTGCTGGAAGGTGTCGGCCAGCCCGACCCCTTCGAGGGCTGCCTCCACGCTGTATACCGTGTCGCTTATCGTCAGGTTTCCCGCGCCCTCGTACTCGACGATGCGGTCATCCACATGAAACTCCGGCTGGTGGATCGCACCCCGTGCACGGCGGGCGCTTGAATGAGAAGGAAAAAAGGCCGTCGACCAAAGCGCCTGAACGCGCCTCGTATCGCCCGTCGCCTTCTTCCGCACGATCGCTTAAACTCGTGCGAATGAAGCGCTGGCTCGTCGTCCTTCTCGCGTTGCTCCTCCCCGTCCAGTTCGCCTGGGCCGGGGCGGCGACGTATTGCGACCACGAGACCACCGGTCGGACGCAGCACTTCGGCCATCACGAGCATGTCCACCAGCCCTCGGCAGAAGAGTCGTCCGGCAAGTCGCTCGGCGACAACGATTGCGGGACGTGTCACGCCGGGTCGGCCCTGCTCGTCGAATTTACCGCACTGCCGAACGCCTTCCCCGCGTCCGCCGCCGTCATCCCGCATCGGCTTCGCCCCATCCCGACCGCACTCGCCCGGGCGCCCGACCGCCCTCAGTGGCTCCGTCTCGCCTGACCGGCGAGACGCCTCGAGACCGATCCGTCCGACGTTTCGCCGAATCCCTGGGTTCAACCTTGGTGAGATTCGATGCGACGACTCGTGCTGCCGCTGGGGCTGGCGGCTTTGTTCCTCAGCCCCTTGCCATCGCAGGCCCAGCCTGCCCTTTCAACGCCATCGGCGTTCGGTGCTGCCGACGCGGTTCTGACGCTCGCGCACGCCCTGGCGCTCGCTGCCGAGCGCAGCCCGGTGCTGTCGGCTGCGCGTCATCAGGTCGATGCAGCGGCAGGCGGTATTCAGCAGGCCGGCCTGCTGCGCAATCCGTCCTTCACGGGCCTCATCGAGGACACGCGACGCAACACCCGTGAGTCGACGGCGACCGTCGACATCCCGATCGAGCTCGGCGGCAAGCGCGCGGCGCGCATCACGGCCGCCGAGCGGAACCAGCAGCTCGCCCAGGCGGAGCTGGCCGATGCGACCGCGGAACTGAAGGCGGCCGTCACCACGGCGTTCTTCGAAGTGCTGGTCGCGCAGGCGCGCGTCGAGCTCGCCGGTGACTCGGCGACGCTCGCTGCCCGGGGCGCCGATGTCGTCGGAAGACGCGTCGCCGCCGGCAAGACGTCGCCCGTCGATGAAACGCGGGCACGCGTCGACCAGGTCAACGCGGCGCTCGAAGCCACCGAGGCGCACTCAGTCCTGACGACCGCACGCCAGGCGCTCGCCGCGACCTGGGGCGACGCCGACCTTGCCTGCGCGAGCGTCGAAGCCAGCGTGGACGCACTGCTCGACGACGATCGTTCGCGGGACTGGCGAAGCGCGGTCGACCGCTCCCCCGCGGTCTTCCTCGGGCAGATCGAAGTCGCGCGGCAACGCGCGCTTCTCGAAGTCGAGAAGACGATGCGAACGCCGGATGTCACCGTGACGGTCGGCGCGAGGCGCTTGGCCGAGCTCGGGATCACGCAGGCCGTCATCGGCGTGTCGGTGCCGCTGCCGCTCTTCGACCGCAACCAGGGAAGCATCTACGAAGCGGCGAAACGAAGCGACAAGGCCGAGGACGACCTGCAGGCCGCGCGGATTCGCGTGATCAACGAGCTGCAGCGTTCTTCGAATCAGTTGTCGCTGCAGCGACAGACCGCGGCCACGCTGAAGACGGTGGTCCTGCCGGCCGCCGAAGACGCCTTCCGGGCGGCCACGCGTGGCTTCGAGGCCGGCAAGTTCGGCTTCCTCGACGTCATCGACGCGCAACGTACGTTGCTGCTCGCGCGGACGCGTTACCTGACCGCACTGTCGAGCGCTGTCCAGGCGACCACCCGCATCGACCGCCTGCTCGGTCGCTGATCATTGCATCTGAAACCATGGCAACCACCAGGAAACAACGCATTGTGATGGCGTGCATCGTGACCGCCGGGATCGTGGTCGGCGGTGGGGTGCTGTTCGCGGACCGGCGGGGTCCCGTCGCGCCGGTCGAGGCGGCCGTCGACGACGCTCGTCATGACGCGCCCGGGCGCATCACGCTGAGCCGCGAACAGGTCGAGCACGCCGGCATCACCTTCGCGACCGCCGGCCCGGCGCCACTCGAGGTCACCTCGCGCTATCCCGGCGA
>CAXTPX010000419.1:0-3840 GCA_964246005.1 uncultured Burkholderiaceae bacterium
TGAACGGCACGATCATGTTGTTCGAGTCGTTGCCGCCGAACAGGAACACGCAGACCAGTGCCCGATATTCGCCGCCGGTGTTCGCGGCGAGCGCGCTCGTCGACGACAGGCGCGGGACCAGCGACGAGAACCCGAGGGCCGAGGCGCCGAGTGCGGACATCGCGCCCAGCGCCCTGCGGCGTCCGGGCCGGAAGAAGGAGTCTTGGCTCATGATGTCCTAGCGGTTGATCTGGTAACGCGGCGACGCCGCGACGAGGTAGGCGGCCATGCGCGCGCGTCCGGTCGTGTCGGTCGCGACGATCCCGTTGACCGCGGTGACGATCGCTGCCTTCTCGGCAGCGGTCAGCGTGGCGTGGGTCATCAGGGCATCGAGCTTGTCGACCATCGCCGCGGGCGTCGCCGCCAGGGCCGCATAGGCCGCCAGGTTGACCTGCGTGCCGGTGGAGCCCGTGACGGTCGTGTCGGCTGCGATGCCGTTCGTCGAGTAGAGCAGCGCGTACGCATAGTTCAGCCGCGCCACCGACGTGGTGGTGTTCTGCAGGCCGAACTGCGGACCCTTGAGCGTCGCCGATCCGGGAAGCGCGTAGTCGGGCGGATAGAAGCTGAACACCGAACCCGGCGTGAAGATCGACTGACCCATCGCCGCCGACTGGGCGTTGAGATACACCCCGTCGGTCGTGCCGAACGCACGCAGCACGCTGGCCGCGTAGACGGCCGGGTCGCGCAGCTTGCCGTAATCGACCGCGGTCTTCACGTCGCCGCGAGCCTCGCTGTCGAGCAGGATGGCGCGGATGACCGCTTGCATGTCCCCCCGCACGCCCTGGCCGTTGTCGTTGAAGACGGCCGTGATGCGCGCCACGTAGGCCGGTGACGGATTGCTCGTCACCAGCGCCTGGATCATCTGGCGGCCGATGAAGACGCCGACGTTCGGATGGTTGTAGATCGCATCGAGTGCATCGGCGAGGTCCTTCGTCGCGCTCTGGCCCGCCGGCAGCACCTGTCCGTTCAGGACGGTCTTCGCCGCCACGTCGTGATGCGCATCGAACGGCACCATGTCACCGAGGTAGTTGACGCCGTTGGTCCACTTCGACGTCACGCCCGGCAGCGCCGCGTAGGTCCAGCCGGTGAAGGCGCGTGCGAAGGCGTTGACCACCGTCTGGTCGTAGCTCGGGACGGCAACGCCGCTCGCATCGTTGACGGTCGTTCCGTTGGCGTTGAGCTTCGACAGCCCGATCGAGAACAACTGCAGCACTTCGCGCGCGTAGTTCTCGTTGGCCTGCACCGTCGCACTCGGCTTGTCGTTGTTGACCATGTCGAGGTAATCGCCCATCGCCGGATGGAGCGTCACGCGTTCGAGCAGCGTCCGGTAGTTGACGAAGGCGTTGTCGAGCAGCATCTGCTGGAATTGCCGGATGCCATAGGACGGCCTGATATCGATGGCCGAGATCACGAAGATCTGCGAGTAAGCCAGTGCCACCCGCTGGCGCAACTGGTCGGTGCCGACCACGGCATTCCTGAAGAACTGCACCTGGACCGGAAACGCCGAGTAGTTGTCGCGCGAGCAGGTCGCGACGGCCGTCGTCGGACAGCCGACCGCGCTGTTCGGGTCGATGTAGGCGATCGCCGCGTAGCCGGTCGTCGGGGTCGCGAGCTGGCTGTCGACCCAGGCTGCCGCGCCCTGGCTCTGCACCGCCGCGAGCGCGGTGTCCGTGGGCCCGAATGCCGCCTGATCGAGCAGGCGTGCTGCGTCGAGGCTGGTCGTTGGAGCCGGCGCCGGGGCAGGCGCCGGGGCAGGCGCCGGGGCTGGCACGGGCGCGGGGGTCGCCGCGGGGGTAGGCGCGGGTGTCGGTGCGGGCGCGGGTGCGGGTGTCGGCGCCGGCGTGGTCGTCGGCGGAGGGCTGGCCGCGACCGGGGCGGGCGAGTTGCTCGAGCCGCCACCGCCGCCGCCGCAGGCTGCGAGCAGCGAGGCGACGAGCGCGGCGGTGGTGATCGAAGCGGCCCGGTGGCCGGCAGGCGAAGCGCCGTGATCGCGATGCGTCGGCGCGTCGTCGTGCGGTCGAGTGGTGCGGGATGTCATGGACGAGGCCTTCGATTGGAACCGCGGGTGCGGCGTATGCCGCCTCTCCGACGACAACCAGCGGTCAATGTGGTCCCCGCGGCCGAACTGCGTCAACGCCTCTTACGGTCCCTTACACGTTCCGTTGTCGTCCGATCACAGGTCAAAACCTTAAGCGCATCGCGCTCCGGAGCGACGCGGCGACGGTTCTGCGCCTCGTCAAGTCGCGTGCGGCACCCTGCGGGTCGGCGTCACCCCCACGCGCAAATGCGCCATCGTGCCGGTCGCTGCCACCGATCGGCCGTTAACCTTCGAGCCCTCGAGGAACGGTCGCGCAGCGACGTTCCGGCGACACGGGCCGCCATTGCCCGCCGATCGATCGATGAAGTGCATGAACGACGTTCCCGTTGCTTCGCAAGAAGGTCGCCGTCCGCGTCGCCGCGTCCCGACTCGCGTCTCCCCGGGCAAGACAGCTTCGGACGCGGTGTTCGACCTAGCCCCGGTCGGCGAGGGCGCCCGGAATGACTGACCTGATCGGCTGGATGAGTACGGCGATCCTGCTGTCGACCGTCGGTCGGCAGGCGTGGAGCCAATGGAAGCAGGGCAGTACGGCGGGGCTGTCGCGCTGGCTGTTCGTCGGCCAGATCGCCGCGTCTGCCGGCTTCGTGTGGTACAGCTACCTGCTCGACAACTACGTGTTCGTCGTCAGCAACGTGTTCCTGTTGATCATCGCGGCCGTCGGGCAAGGTCTCTACGTCCGCAACAGCCGACGCGAGCGGACTCGCACGAACGCAGTCGCTCGGCACCAACCCGACGCTCGCTAGCGGATCGCAGCAGACCGCGTTGCGCCGATGGCCTCCCCCGCATCCCGAGGCGAAGAAATGTGCTGCGCGTCGAGGTGTCTTCCGCGGGCGGCGATCAAGGTTTCGCGGACCGACCGCCGTCCATCTGTCGATAGCGACAGCACCAGGCGCCCTCGCGGGGCCCGTCCGCTTTCAGACGTTCTCGGCGCGTGAACACATCTGCAGCATGCCCGCCGCAGCGGCGACCGATGCGAGCGTCGCGCCGAAGCCGGCCGTCGCGCGAAACACCGGCCGGGCGCTGGTGACGACGCGCGGCTTCGCACTCCAGGCGATCCGTGCCCCCGCGGCTTCGAGTGCGTCGACGATCGCGACGTCCTCGCTGTTGGGCAGGCTCGCGAATCCGCCGACGCTGCGATAGGCGTCCGCGGAGATGCCGAGGTTCGCGCCGTGAATATGGCGGTGTCCATCGCGATCGTGATACGTCCGCTCGAAGTGGAGGCGCATCGCCTCGCCGTACACGTCCCAGTCGTCGACACCGACCGTCCCGCAGACGACGTCGCTCTGCAGCGCGAGTTGCGCCGACAACCACTCCTTACACACCACCGTGTCCGCATCGGTGAACGCGAGCCACTCGGCGCCGCGCGCGAGAACGGCCTCGGCGCCGAGAGCGCGTGCGAGCCCGACATTGCGCGCGTCGCAGGTCAGTGCGACATGGCCGAGCGACTCGACGATCTCGGCCGTACGATCGGTGCACGCATCGCACACGACGACGATGTGGACCGGGCGGTGGGCGATGGACGGCGCCTTCGTCGCCGCGACGAGCGATGCGAGACACCCCTCGATCAGGCGCTCCTCGTTGTGCGCCGGAACGACGACGCCGATGGCACCGTGCGAACGCGACGAGTTGATCGCGGACACTTGCGATGCTCGGATGCGCTTCATGCCTTCAACCCTTCGCGCGTGCCGACGGAGGCCGTGTCG
>CAXTPX010000420.1:0-3838 GCA_964246005.1 uncultured Burkholderiaceae bacterium
CATCCTGATCGTCTGCATGTTCCTCGCGCCGCGCGGCCTCGTCGGCTCGCTGATCCGGTTGGCCGACGTGTGGCGCGAGTCGCGCAAGCGGCGGACCGCGTGAGCGCAAACGCTCGAGCACCGATGCATCGCGTGGCCGGCGAGCCCGCTACCCCAACTCATGAAGGAGTGATCGTGTCCACGGATTACCAAGGTCAACAGAGCGAAGCCGGTTCGGTCCGGTTGGGACCCACCCTGCAACTGATCGACGGCGCCTGGGTCGGCAGCGTCGACGGGCAGACGCTGCCGGTCGAGTGTCCTGCCAACAAGAAGACGATCGCCCACATCCCGCGCGCGGGCGCGCAGGACGTCGAGCTCGCGGTGTCGGCGGCGGCGAAGGCGTTTCCTGCCTGGAAGAAGGTCATCCCTTCGGCGCGGGGCCGCCTGCTGCTGAAGATCGCCGACGCGCTCGAAGCCCGGATCGAGGACCTGGCGCGGATCATCTCGCACGAGACGGGCAATGCGTTGCGGACGCAGGGACGTCCCGAGGCACAGGGGTGCGTCGACGCCTTCCGTTACTTCGGTGGCGTCTGCAGCGAGTTGAAAGGCGAGACCTTGCCGCTCGGCGACGACGTCCTCAGCTACACGCGTCGCGAACCGCTCGGCGTCGTCGGCGCGATCGTGCCGTGGAACGCGCCGGCCCTGCTGTCGTCGATCAAGATCGCCCCGGCACTCGGCGCGGGCAACACGGTCGTGCTGAAGGTGGCCGAGGACGCGCCGTTCGCCGCGCTGTTCATCGCCGAGATCTGCAACCGCTTCCTGCCGCCGGGCGTGCTGAACGTCGTCACGGGCGTCGGCATCGAATGCGGCGCGGCGCTCGCGAGCCACCCGCGCATCGACAAGATGTCGTTCACGGGGTCGACCGCAGTGGGTCGCGGCATCATGGCCGCCGCAGCGCAGCGCATCGGCCCCGTATCGCTCGAGCTCGGCGGCAAGAGCCCGACGATCGTCTGCGAGGACGCGGACCTCGACTGGGTCGTGCAGGGCGTCGGCACCGCGATGCGCTTCACGCGCCAGAGCCAGTCGTGCACCGCCGGCTCGCGCCTCTTCCTGCACGCGTCGATCTACGAGTCGTTCACCGAGAAGCTGGTGAAGATGATGACCAGCTACAGGATCGGCGACCCGCTCGACGAGGCGACCGACATGGGCAGCCTGATCAGCGCGCGGCAGTTCGGTCGGGTATGCGGCTATATCGAGGAAGGTCTCGCTCGCACTGACGTGAAGCTGCTCGCCGGAGGGATGCCGCCGACGACGGGCGAACTTAGCAAGGGTTACTTCACGGTGCCGACGCTGTTCGGTGGCGCGGCCAACGACTGGCGCCTCGCGCAGGAAGAGATCTTCGGTCCGGTGCTGGTCGTCATCCCGTGGAGCGACGAGGCCGAGGTGCTGAAGATGGCCAACGCCACGCACTACGGTCTCGCCGGCTACGTGTTCTCGAGCAACACCGCGCGGGCGATCCGCATGGCACACGAGATCGATTCGGGATGGGTGCAGGTCAACCAGGGCAAGGGTCAGTTGTACGGTCAGCCGTACGGTGGCTTCAAGCAGAGCGGACAGGGCAAGGAACAGGCGCTGACCTCGATGCTCGAAGGCTTCTCGCGGCTGAAGACCGTCACCGTGAACCTCGCGATCTGAGCGATTCGCAACGATGACGGATCGCAAGTCGATGACGAATCAACGATCGGACCGGCATGGCGCGCGGTGATCCTGTCGACATCGACCTCGACGCGCAAGGTTCGAAGCCACTCGTGCCGACGATGCCTGCACCGTCTGTCGCCTCGATGAAGTCGAGCGATCGGATCTACAGCGTCATCGAGTCGCAGATCGGTCAGCGCGAATTGCTGCCCGGCGATCCGATCGACGAGGAGCGTCTCATGACGCAGTTCGGCGTTTCCCGCACGCCGGTGCGGGAGGCGCTGTTGCGCCTGAAGGCGGAAGGCCTGGTCACCGGCATCTCGCGGGGCGGCGCGATCGTCTCGAAGATGGACGTCAACCAGCTGATCTCGGTATGGGAGCTGCTCTCCGACCTCGAAGGTCTCTGCGCCGGCTATGCCTGCGACCGCATGACGCAGCCGGAGCGCGAGGCGCTGATGGCGACGCACCGCGCCGGCGATGTCGCTGCCGAAAGCAACGACGATCTCGCGTGGCAGCAGGCCAACTCGAGCTTTCACGAGATGCTGTACGCGGGGTCGCGCAACTCGTATCTGCGGCAGATGATCCTGCGGATGCGGATCCGCACCAGTGCGTACCGCAGTCATTCGTTCGGCATCGTCGGCGATGCGCGAGATGCGCACCGGACTCACGGGCAGATCGCCGAGGCGATCCTGGCCAGGGATTCCGCCGCTGCCGCGCGCCTCGCGAAGGATCATCTGTCGCCGGAGTCCGTCGGCCTGATCAACCTGATCCAGAGCCTGCCGAAGGAACTGCTTCGCTGATGGATCCGGACATCGCGCGGCCTCGAACGAGCTGCTTCAGGCCTTCGACGAAGCGATGTCTTCACAGTCAGGACGAGTCATGACACGAATCTGCGCATCACCGGCCCTCGAAGGTTTGAAGGTCCTCGATCTCTCGCGTGTGCGGGCAGGTCCGACGTGCGTGCGCATGCTCGCCGACTTCGGGGCGGACGTGATCCGCATCGAGCCGCCGGCCGGCGTCGATCCGAACGAGGACATGTTCGCGGTCAACCGGCTGGGCGGCGACTTCCAGAACCTCAATCGCAACAAGCGCGCGATGACGTTGAACCTGAAGAAGCCCGAAGGCCTCGCCGTGCTGCACGAGATGATCAAGACGACGGATGTCGTCGTCGAGAACTGGCGGCCCGACGTGAAGGAGCGCCTGGGCGTCGACTACGCGTCGCTGCACGCCATCAATCCCCGCATCATCCTCGCGAGCATCTCGGGCTTCGGTCAGGACGGGCCGTATGCGAAGCGGCCCGGCTTCGATCAGATCGTGCAGGGGATGGGGGGCTTGATGTCCGTCACCGGCTATGCGGATTCGGGTCCGCTGCGGGCCGGCATCGCGGTGGCCGATTCGAGTACCGGCCTGTATGCGGCGATCGGCATCCTGATCGCGCTGCGCGAGCGCGAGCGTTCGGGGGAAGGCCAGTGGGTTCACGCTTCGCTGCTGCACGCCCAGATCGCGATGATGGATTTCCAGGTCGCGCGCTATCTCAACGAAGGCGACATCCCGGTGGCGGTCGGCAACGACCACCCGACGTGTTCGCCGATGGGTCTCTTCCAGGCGGCCGACGGTGCCCTGAACCTCGGGGCGGCCGGGCAGGGAAGCTGGGTGCGGCTCTGCAACGCGCTCGGCCGCGAGGCGTGGATCGACGATCCCGAATTCCTCACCGAGCCGCTGCGGGTACGACATCGCAGTCGTCTGAACGCGCTGCTCAACGCGCTCTTCGCCACCCGGGACGTGCAGCACTGGGTGCTCCTGCTCAACGCCGCCGGCGTCGCGACCGGTCCGGTCTACAACGTGCCGCAACTGCTCGACGACGAACAGGTGCAGCACCTCGCCGTCGTGGCCGACACGCAGACCGCGAACGGCGACGCGATCCGCGTCATCACGCAGCCCGTCACGATGTCGCGCACGCCGTCATCCGTCGTCACGGCGGCGCCCGCCTGGGGCGAACACACGGCCGAGATCCTGGAGGAGTGCGGCTTCGCGCCTGCAGAGGTCGACCGGTTGCGCGCGGCGCACGTGATCTGAACATTCTCACTCGACAAGGACTCATCGACATGCCGGCACTGATCACGAGACGCGAGGGCCCGATCGGGCGCGTCGTGTTCTCCAATCC
>CAXTPX010000421.1:0-3836 GCA_964246005.1 uncultured Burkholderiaceae bacterium
GCTGCCAGAGTTCGACCTTGTTGCCTTCCGGGTCGATGACCCAGCCGAACTTGCCGTACTCGGAGTCGTCGGTCTTCGCGAGGACGTCGCAACCCGCGTCGCGCAGCGCCTGGAGGAGCGCGCCGAGGTCGTCGACGCGGTAGTTGATCATGAAGGTCGACGTGCTCGGCGCGAAGTGATCGCCACCCGCCGCACCGATCGACCAGGCCGTCGTCCCGTTGACCGGATCGCCCGCGTCGTCGGACCATGCGAACGCCGCGCCGCCCCACGGCTGTACGTCGATGCCGAGTCGCTCGCGGTACCAGGCGCGCAGCGCGACCGGGTTTCGCGCCTGGAAGAAAACGCCTCCGATGCCGGTGACTCCCTTCATTCATTTCTCCGCGACGAGTTGGGACGTGATGCAGACCGCGTCAATTCCTGGCTGCTACTGGATCCGGGTCGCCTGCGACCAGACGACCTGCCAGAGGC
This sequence comes from uncultured Burkholderiaceae bacterium, assembly GCA_964246005.1. Lineage (GTDB taxonomy): Bacteria > Pseudomonadota > Gammaproteobacteria > Burkholderiales > Burkholderiaceae_D > CAHJXF01. The sequence continues at coordinate 469 of CAXTPX010000421.1, forward strand.
CGTCGTGCAGTTCGTACGTATCCGTGTGCCAGGTTTCGAAAGACAGATGCTCGCCCGACGCGCCGGGCATTTCAACCACGGCCTGGTAGCGAAGCACCGCGACGTGGTCGAAGCGCCGCACCCGAATGGCGGCGGCTTGCCACTTCAGATAGACGATCCTGCCGTCGGTCACCGCCTGCAGATACGACTCGCGCGAGTACGTCGTGCCGCGGGGCGTGACGAGATGGAAGTCCGGTGAGTGGAGCGCCTGCGCGACTTCGACGTTGCGCTCGACCAGCGACCGCAGGCGCGCGCGCTCGAGGGCATCGAAGTCCGCGTCGGTCACGATGGTCGCGGCGTCGTTCATCGACTTGCATCCCGCTGTGAGAAGACGGTCAGACCTCGACCCGGTGCCGCATCGCTTGCTCGGACCACGAGTCTAGGCGCGAGCGCACGGCTCGCCAAGATCCCGCTGACCCTCTCTTCGACGAGGGCGATCTATCTGCAGGTCGCAAGGGCGTTGTCGGCGTCGCACGGAACCACGTCCTCGAGTTCCACGAGCCGCGACACCACCGGCCCGACGCACTGAAGATCCATGTCACGATCGTCGACGCCGACCCGCACGCCGCGCGACCTCGCCGGCTTCTGGTCGCCTTCGTAGTAGTCGTAGACGGCGTAGCGCGCCGCATTCGTCTCGAAGCTCAGTTCCGAGCGATCGACCTGCGCCCGGAAGTAATGCGCATACCGGAACCGCTGCAGCGACCCGACGGCGGACTGCGGGAAGACGAGTTCCGGCTGTCCGGGCCGACCGAAGCGGTAGACGAGAGTTGCGTCCGCGGGACGCGCGCGCACGCTTCGACAGACCGACACGACCCTGCCCCTCGCGACCGCGCACGAGAACACGACGCGTTCACCGTGCAGGCATTGGTCGACCGTGCCCGATGCGTGCGCGGTGATCCACGGAAGGAAGGCGATCGCGAACAGGGCCGGGTATCGCATCGAGGTCAGGCCTCGTGACAGACCACTTCGATGTTGTGCCCGTCCGGGCCGATCACGAGCGCCGCGTAATAGTTCGCGTGGTAATTCGGGCGCAGACCGGGTGCGCCGTTGTCCTCGCCGCCTGCCGCCAGGGCGGCGCGATGGAACGCATCGACCTGCCGGCGCGTCGCGGCGATGAACGCGAGGTGAAGACGGGCCGGCTTCTCGTCGGTCTGGAACAGGCACAGCGAAGCGTTCCCACCGGCACAGAGCTCGACCCCGCAGGTCGGCGATCCTTCCGATGCGACCTCGACGCCGATCGGCTCGAGAGCCGCGAGAAAGAACGCCTTGCTGGCGGCGTAGTCGCTGACGCCGAATTTGACGTGGTCGAACATGCCTGTCGAGGCCTTGGCTCAGGACCGCCGGTCGTAGTAGAGGACGACGAGGTAGAAGCCGTTGGCCAGGCCACCCATGAAGCTCGAGAACACATAGGCGTCGTTCGGCTGAGTCGCTGGAACCATCTGCGTCTTGACGCCCTTCGCCGCCAGGGCGGCCGCCCTGCGTGCGAACTCGGCTTCGCTTTCCCGATCACCGTCGATCGGCGCGCTGTTGCCGGACGTTCGAACCGCGCCGTACATCGCTGCCAGCGTTGCGTGAAGTTCCTGCCAGCGTTGTCCGGCGACTCGCCCATCGGGACCTTCGTAGAGATAGATGCCGACACGCCGCAGCCTTCCGTTCTCGAAGAAGAACTGGAAGTTCTCTTCGTGACCGTTGAACACGCCCTTGTAGGTCTCGACATCGCCGTTCATGAAGCGCTTGTAGGGGCCGAAGTCCGTCACCGACTCGACCTCTTCGGGACTCATCCCGAATGCCCACGGTGCAGGCGGTGGTACCGACATCGCCGCCGAGGCGCACAGCGTCGTGAAAGCGAACGCGACCGCGGCCGAACGCATGGGTCGAAGCAATCGCAATCGCTGCCGCAAAACATCGACGCTCATGCGCCTGCCTTCTGCTCCGCGGCTTGCAGCATCGCGGCCATTCGCTGCTGGATCACGGTGAGCGCCTTCAGTGGCCTCAGCATCACCTTGAATTCGACGATCTGCCCGTCGTCGTTCCACCGGATCAGGTCGACGCCGTTGACGAACACACCGTCGATCTCCGTTTCGAATTCCAGCATGGCATCGGTCTGACCGACGATCTCGCGAACGTAGCGAAAGGTCGGATTGAAGAAGACCTGGAACGCGGCGCTCAGGTACGCAGCCGCGAGCCTGCGGCCGCGCTGCGGCGTGTGGACCACGGGCGAGTGAAAGACCGCATCCTCGGCGAGCAGGTCATTCAGCCCGGTCGCATCGTGCGTGGTCACCAAGCGATGCCAGGTCTCGAGGGCGGTCGTCGTCATTCACGTGTCCCGACGGGATCGGCGCTCCATCGAAACGTGCGGACCGGATCGAAGGCGAGAGCGTCGTTCACATCGCCGTGCCGAAGCGGGCCGCGGACCTCGCCTTGGCCTTGAGCGCTTCGACTTCGCGGTTGCGTGGATCTGCCGACGTGATGAGCGACCCGATCAGGGATCTCGCCGCAGCCGCGACTTCTTCGACTGCCCGGTCGAACGCAGCCTCGTTCGCCTTCGACGGAGCGGTGAAACCGCTCAGCTTCCGAACGAATTGAAGCGAGGCTTCCCGGATCTCGAGCTCGGTGGCGGGCGGCTCGAAGTTGAACAGGGTCCTGATGTTCCGGCACATGGGCGTCCGATCAGGAAGCCTGCAGCGAGCGCATCTCGGCCCGCTTGGACAACAGCACCGATGCACCGGCCGGTCCGGCGCGTTCGGTATGCAGGACATCAGCCGGGAGTTCGCACAGTTCGCCAGGCCCGAAGTGGGTCGCACCGTCCTCGAAGGCCAGCGAGAACTCGCCCGCGACCACCATCAACATCACCGAGAACTCATGCGTATGCAGCGGGCCGTCCCGGTTGGGAACATAGTCCTTGGCCTGGAAGTCTCCGTACCCCTGCTCGCTGGCGAGTTGGCGAAACTGTTCTTCGTTCATCGACCATTCTCCTGACATGAGGACCGCCGAAGCGCCTTCGCCAACGGGCGGTTCTCGACCGCTTCGCCGTCGATCCTGTACTCGGTGCTGCCGAGCTTCTCGCAACCCTGGCTCGCATGGAACGCCAGCGCCGTCCCGTTGCCGACCCACGCCGTGAGCCGTAGTGTAGAGACGCCCTCGCCGTGCGCCAATCCCTCCACCTGCGCGAGAAGTCGGCGACCGACCCGGGCGCAGACGGGATCCGACTCGTCCAACGGCCTAGAGAACCCCGGGTCCGGCCTCGACGCCTTGTTCAGGTGCCGTCTCGCCGGCGCTTTCCGGCGCCAGCAACGGCGTTGCGCCGCCCGATGCGACCACCGCATCGA
>CAXTPX010000422.1:0-3831 GCA_964246005.1 uncultured Burkholderiaceae bacterium
ATCATCCGCGGCCTGACCGAAGGTGCGGGCGCGCGCGGCGAGACCGATCTCGAGGGCCTGGGTCGGCGCATCACCGCGGCGGTGTTCGGCTATCTCGAAGGGATGCGCCTGCCGCCGGCCGGACGCGCGGCGAATGTGAGCAAAAAGTCGCTTCTTCCGAAGAAGCGCCCTTAAGTCTTTGCTTTTGTTCAGTTCGTCTTACTGCAGCTCGGGGCACAACGCGAGTTCATAAAGCGAGCAATCATTCGCATTCTTTCCGGTGTCGGACCTCAGCCACCAGGAGAATCGCATGACCCGCACCAAGCCGATGGTCCTGAACCATCTCAGCTTCCCATCACGCGACGTCGTCGCGACCGCCGCCTTCTTCGAACGCCAGCTCGGTTGCACCGAGGCCGAATACCGCGACACGTTCGACAGTCAGAAGGCCGCCTGATCGAAGACTTGCTGCACCGGGCCGGGCACTCGACGGACATCACGATGTCTTAGACTCGACGATGTCGTCTACCGGTCGTGATCCGTGCTCCCTCGTTGTAAACCCGTCGCCCTGCATTCATGAACGCCCGCGCTTCCCGCCCGGCGCGGGTCATGGCGCGGGTCATGGCGCGGGTCATGGCGCGGGTCATGGCGCGAATCACGGCATGGATGGCGGTGTCGTCGCTGTCCGTGTTCCTTTCCGGCTGCGTCGACCTCGCGCCGATCCATCGACGGCCCGAGTTGCCTGCGCCCGCAACATGGAACGGGCGCGGTGCCAGAGACGTGTCGCCGGATCGCTTCGACGACTACGGCCTCGCGTGGCAGGACTTCGTCCTCGATGCGCGGCTCCGTCGCGTCGTCGATCGCGCGCTGGAACAGAACCGCGACCTGCGCATCGCCGTCCTCAACGTGGAGAAGGCCCGAGCGCTGTATCGCATTCAGGCGGCGGCCCTCGTTCCCGCGGTCGGCGCGTCGGGCGGTGCCGGGCGAACGCGCAGTGCCGGCATCACGACCAACGCGTACGCCGCGACCGTCGACGCGAGCTACGAGGTCGACCTCTTCGGCCGCGTCCGCAACCTGAGCGATGCAGCGCTGGCCGCGTACTTCGCCACGCGCGAAAACCGCCGCGGCGCCGAGATCGCATTGATCGGCGAAGTCGCGAATGCGTGGTTGACGCTCGCGGCCGACGAAGAGCAGTCGGTGCTGGCCCGGCAGACCCTCGCGAACCGCGAGGCCGGCCTGTCGCTGACGACGAAGATCCGCGACCTCGGCGGCACGACCGGACTCGCGGTCGCACAGGCTCGCAGCCTCGTGGAGTCGACGCGCGTGCAACTGGCCAATACGCAGACGCAGGTTGCGCTCGATCGCAACGCGCTGGAGTTGCTGCTCGGTGGGCCGCTCGTGGTCGATGACGAGCCGGGCGCGTCGATCCCTTCGAACGCGAGCATCTTCATGGACGTGCCGGCGGCATTGCCGTCCACGGTGCTGATCCATCGACCCGACGTACAGGCGAGCGAACGCAACCTGATCGCGACCAATGCGACGATCGGCGTCGCCCGCGCTGCCTTCTTTCCGCGCATCGCGCTGACCGGCAGCGCCGGTGCGCAGAGCTCGGCGCTCGACCAGATCTTCCGGCGCGGCAATGCCTTGTGGAGCTTCGGGCCGTCGATCACGCTGCCGATCTTCGATGGCGGCGTGAACCGCGCCGGTCTCGACAACGCGGTAGCCGATCGCGACATCGCGATCGAGACATATCAGCGCACGGTGCAGGCCGCGTTTCGCGAAGTGGCCGACGTGCTCGCTGCAAGGAGGACGCTGGCCGAGCGACTCGCGGGGCAGCAGGCGTTCGTCGACAGCACGGCACAGAGCCTGCGACTGTCGGATGCGATCTTCCGGCAGGGCGGCGCCGGCTATCTCTCGGTGCTGACGGCGGAGCAGTCGCTGTTCGGCGCGCAGCAGTCGCTGATCGCGCTCCGCCTCGAAGAGCAGGCGACGCGCGTGTCGCTGTACAAGGCGCTCGGCGGGACCTGGAAGGACGAGGACGGTCTCGAATGACGGGACGTCTCCGCTGGGTCGTCGTTGCCTTGATCGTGATCGGCATCGCCGTCGTCGCCTACGTCATGACGAAGAGCGCGCCCGCGCCGACCGTGACGAGTGCGCCGGTCGCGCGCGCCGACATCGAGGATGGCGTGCTCGCGACCGGCACGATCGAAGCGGCGAAGCTGGTCGCCGTCGGTGCGCAAGCGACCGGCGTCGTGACGAAGCTGTACGTCGCGCTCGGCGACGCCGTGAAGAAGGGCCAGCCGATCGCGGAGATCGACTCGTCGAACCAGCGCAACGACCTGCAGCGCGCCGAGGCGGGTGTGCTCGGCGTGCGCGCGCAACGCGCGTCGAAGGTCGCGCTCCTGACGCAGACCCGGCTCGCGGCCGAACGGTTGCGCGCGCTGGTCGCGATCGATGCCGGCTCGCGGGCCGACCTCGAGACCGCCGAGGCGACCTACGCGACGACGAAGGCCGACATCGCGTCGCTCGACGCGCAGCTGTCGCAGGCGCAGATCGCGGAGAACACGGCGCGCGTCAACATGGGCTACACGCATGTCGTCGCGCCGATCGACGGCACGGTCGTCGCGGTGCTCAACGAAGAGGGACAGACCGTCAACGCCGCGTTCAACGTGCCGTCGATCGTGAAGCTTGCGCGCCTCGACACGATGACGGTGAAGGCGCAGATCTCGGAGGCCGACGTGCCGCGCGTGCGGCCCGGCATGCCGGTCTGGTTCACGCTGCTCGGCGATCCCGACCGACGCTACGAGTCGACGCTGAAGCGCGTCGAGCCCGGACCGACGACGCTCGCGAGCGACACGAGTGGCAGCGGGGGTGCGGCGGCCACGACCCCCGCAGGCGCCGCGAAGGCGATCTACTACAACGGCATCTTCGACGTGCCGAACCCGGACGGCAGCCTGCGCATCGCGATGACCGCGCAGGTCACGGTCGTCGTCGCGGTCGCGAAGGACGTGCTGTCGATCCCGAGCGCCGCACTCGGCACGCGCGACCCCGACGGGCGCTACAAGGTCCGCGTGGTGAACGGTCCGAAGATCGACGAGCGACTGGTGCGCATCGGCCTCGACAACCGCGTGCGGGCCGAAGTGAAGGACGGGCTCGTCGCCGACGAGATGGTCGTCACCAGCGACGCGGCGGCGCCCGGCGCGCCGGGCAAGTAGCGCAATGGCGGCCGTGCATCGCGTCCCTGTCGACGAGGTCGGCAGCTCCGCATCGCAGCGGGTGGCGGACGCGCTGCTGGAACTCGTCGACGTGGAGCGCACGTACCGCGCCGGCGACGAACAAGTGCATGCGTTGCGCGGCGTGTCGCTCGTGATCACTGCCGGCGAGATGCTCGCGATCATGGGCTCGTCCGGGTCGGGCAAGTCGACGCTGCTCAACATCCTCGGCTGTCTCGACCGGCCCGATTCGGGCGAATACCGCGTGGCCGGCGAGTCGACCGGCGCGATGGCGCCCGACGAACTGTCGCGTCTGCGGCGCGAACACTTCGGCTTCATCTTCCAGCGTTACCAGTTGCTCGACGACCTGACCGCGCTGCGAAACGTCGAGATGCCGGCGATCTATGCGGGCGTGCCGGCCGACGAGCGGCGCGTGCGGGCGACGTCGCTGCTGACGCGGCTCGGGCTCGGCAGCCGGCTCACGCACCGACCGAACGAGCTGTCCGGTGGCCAGCAGCAACGCGTGTCGATCGCGCGGGCGCTCGTCAACGGTGGCCAGGTCATCCTCGCCGACGAGCCGACCGGCGCGCTCGACGTCGCGAGCAGCGACGAGGTCCTCGCGATCCTGAAGGCGCTGAACCGG
>CAXTPX010000423.1:0-3828 GCA_964246005.1 uncultured Burkholderiaceae bacterium
CCTGCGGGTGATGCTGACGGGCCGCGTCGAGCAGGCGGTGCTGCTGCTCTGCAGTCACATCGAGGCCAGCCGGGCCGAGGTGCGGAAGATCACGCTGCATCGGCTGCATCTGGCGCGACGGGTGGGGTGACGCTCGTGTCGAGTGTCGAAGCCGGTTTCAGGCCGCGAGCGACGGGTACTCGATCGGCCTGACCGTCTTCAGGATCGGCTTCGCGGACTTCTCGACGATCGCCAGGTCGTGAACCGCCTGCACACGCAGCCAGACTTGTGCACGGCCGCCATGCTCGACGCCCGGCCATCGCTCGAGGCGAAGTGCCATTTCGGGGGAGATCGCGGCGCGCCCATTGAGCACGCGAGACAGGGCAACACGCGTCACGCCAAGCGCCTCTGCGGCCTGCGTTACCGACAGTCCGAGCGCGGGCAGCACGTCCTCACGTAGCGTTTCGCCGGGGTGAGGCGGGTTGTGCATGCGAGTCATCGCATCGTCAATCAGTGGTCATCGAGATAGTCGACGACTTCAGCATCGCCGTCGACGAACCGGAACGTGATCCGCCAGTTGCCGTTCACTGTCACCGACCAGTGGCCGGCCGTGTTGCCCTTCAGCTCGTGCAGCGGCCAGCCGGGCAGATTCATGTTTCTCGGCGCCGCGACTGGATCGAGCTGCGCCAGCAGTCGACTGATCTTCGCAACACGCGCCGCCTGGATGCCGTCCTTCGACCCGGTCAGGAAGAAGCCCTCCAGCCCCTCGTGGGCGAACGACCGGATCATCGAACCAATGTAAGGCGTCGCTCTACACCATGCAGAGATGATGGTCCGTGCTTGGTGGTGCCGGCTGCAGGAATCGAACCTGCCACCTGATGATTACAAATCAACTGCTCTACCAAATGAGCTAAGCCGGCGTCGTGCGATTTTAGCGGACTGCGTTGCCTCGGGTTAACGACGAGCGCTACTTCACGATCGTCAAATGCGGCCGGCCCTTCGGGCCATCGGTCGGTGGTTCCGGATTTTCTTCGGGCTGTACGACCTTCAGCAGGTCGCGCCCCTTGCTCGACTCGCGCTCGGGCTGCACCTCTTCGGGCGTGGCCGTCGTCGCCGGTGCCGGCAGCGCCGGCGGCTCGTGGCCGCGCCCGGTCGCCGCTTCGGCGAGATCGAACGCCATCCCGTGGCCGTTCTCGCGCGCGTAGATCGCGCTGACGTTCGTGATCGGGACCGAGATCGTGCGGGCCTTGCCACCGAAGCGCGCCTGGAATTCGACCAGCTCGTTGCCGATCTGCAGCTTGCTGGTGGCCAACGCGCTGATGTTCAGGACGATCTCGTTGTTCTTGACGAACTCCTGCGGCACGCGGGTCGTCCCGTCCACGTGCACGGCCAGGAAGGGCGTGTAGCCGCTGTCCGTGCACCACTCGTAGATGGCACGGATCAGGTAGGGCTTGGTGGACGGTTCGGACATGGCGATGAGTCGGGCCCATGCTACGAAGAAAGCGCCGGTCTATGCAACCGGCGAGACGCTCAGCGCCGCATCACCTTCTCGGACGGCGTCAGCGCTTCGATGTAGGCCGGCCGCGAGAAGATCCGCTCGGCATATTTCATCAACGGCGCGGCGTTCTTGCCGAGCTCGATGCCGTAGTGCCCGAGTCGCCACAGCAGCGGCGCGATCGCGACGTCGAGCATCGAGAAGTCGTCGCCGAGCATGAACTTGTTCTTCAGGAACACCGGTGCCAGCTGCGTGAGGCGATCGCGGATGCCGGCCCGCGCCTTCTCGTGCGCCTTCTCGTGGCCCTTCGCCGTGACGTTCTCCAGCGTGCCGACGTGGATGAACAGCTCCTTTTCGAAGTTGAACAGGAACAGGCGCGCACGCGCGCGCATCACGGGGTCGGCCGGCATCAGCTGCGGATGCGGGAAACGCTCGTCGATGTACTCGTTGATGATGTTCGACTCGTACAGCACGAGGTCGCGCTCGACCAGGATCGGCACCTGGCCGTACGGATTCATCACCGAAATGTCTTCGGGCTTGTTGAAGAGATCGATGTCGCGGATCTCGAAGTCCATGCCCTTCTCGAACAACACGAGCCGGCAACGCTGGCTGAAGGGGCACGTCGTGCCGGAATAGAGAACCATCATGTCGTTATCCCTTGCGAGGTCTTCGCCTCAAAAAAAGACGAGGGCCGGGAAGCGCTAGCTTCCCGGCCCTCGGGTCCATCCTTCACTTTACTTCTTTCCAGTACGACGCGTTCAGCCGCCAGGTCAGGATGAACGTCACGCCGAGGAACAGCAGCACCCACACCCCGATGCGCCTGCGCGTTTCGCGCGCGGGTTCCGCCATCCAGCTGAGGAACGCCGTGATGTTCGCCACCGAATGGTCGTATTGCAGCGGCGTCATCGTGCCCGGCGTCACTTCCTCGAACTTCTCGAATTCATGGACCGGCTTGCCGTCCTCGCCCTTCTTGTCGACGTAGACCGCGTCGCGCATGCCCTGCAACTGCCACAGCACGTGCGGCATCGCCGAGTTGGGATACGCGAGGTTGTTCCAGCCGGTCGGGCGCGTGTCGTCCTTGTAGTAGGTCCGCAGGTACGAATAGATGTAGTCCGCGCCACTGCCGCGCTCGCTCGACTTGGCACGCGCGATCACCGACAGGTCGGGCGGGGCCGCACCGAACCACTCCTTCGCGTCCTTCGACGTCATCGCCACCCGCATGAGCTCGCCGACCTTGTCGCTCGTGAAGAGCAGGTTCTGCTTGATCTGGTCCTCGGTGAGGCCGAGGTCCTCCAGGCGGCTGTAACGCATCGACGACGCACTGTGGCAGTTCAGGCAATAGTTCACGAACAGCTTCGCGCCGCTCTGCAGCGCGGCCTGATCGGTGGCCAGGTAGGGCGCGTGATCCAGCTGATAGCCCTCTTCCGCCCGCGCCGTACCCGATACGAGCAGCGGCGAAACGAGGAACAGGATGGCGAACAATTTCTTCATGCGGGGCTTTCGGGACGAGTCGTTCAATCGCGCGTTCGACGGTCAGTGCGGGTGGAACGTGACGCGATCGGGCGGCGTCTTGAACGTGCCGAGCGTGGTCCACACCGGCATCAGCAGGAAGAAGCCGAAGTAGTAGACCGTGCCGATCTGCGAGGCCAGGTTCTTCGCATCCGACGGCGGCTCGGTGCCGAGCCAGCACAGCACGACGAACACGACGAAGAAGATGCCGTAGACCAGCTTGTGCCAGCCCGGCCGATAACGGATCGAGCGCACCGGGCTGTGATCGAGCCACGGCAGGAAGAACAGCATGATCACCGCGCCACCCATCACGACCACGCCCCAGAACTTCGCGTCGAACGTGCGCAAGAGGACGGCGAAGATCACCGCGGCCACCGCGACCGGCACTGCCCACTTGAGCGCCGGCTTGGCCCGCGTGTACCAGAGCACGAACGCGAGCGCGACCGCGGCGATCATGACCCACGTGAACACGTCGGTCGTCGCACGCAGCATCGAGTAGAACGCGGTGAAGTACCAAACCGGCGCGATGTGCTGCGGCGTCTGCAGCGGATTGGCCGGCAGGAAGTTGTTGAACTCGAGGAAGTACCCGCCCATCTCCGGCGCGAAGAACACGACCGCCGAGAAGATCGCGAGGAACACCGACACGCCCATCACGTCGTGCACCGAGTAGTACGGATGGAACGGGATGCCGTCGAGCGGAATGCCGTTCTTGTCCTTGTGGTTCTTGATCTCGATGCCGTCCGGGTTGTTGGAACCGACCTCGTGCAGCGCGACGATGTGCGCGGCCACGAGCCCGAGCAGCACGAGCGGGATCGCGATCACGTGGAACGCGAAGAAGCGGTTCA
>CAXTPX010000424.1:0-3809 GCA_964246005.1 uncultured Burkholderiaceae bacterium
TCTCCGAGTATTTCCATGCCCGACATGCCAAGGCCGGGGTGAGCTTCCTGATCGGTCTGCGCCTCGGCCGCATCCTCGGCTCGGGGGGCCAGGTCGATGGCGTCGAGACCAGCGACGGCGTGCACCTGCCGGCGGACCTCGTGGTCATCGGGGTGGGCGTGGTGCCGAACGTGGAAGTCGCGGCCGCGGCGGGACTCGACGTCGATGGCGGGATCGTCGTCAACGACCACTTGCGGACCAGCGATCCGGCCATCTCCGCGATCGGGGACTGCGCTTCGTTTCCCAGTCGCTTCGCTGTAGGACGCGTGCGCCTCGAATGCATTCAGAACGCGACCGATCAGGCGAGGTGCGTCGCTTCGCAGCTGCTCGGCAAATCCGCCGGATTCGATGCCGTGCCTTGGTTCTGGAGCGACCAGAAGGCGATGCGTCTGCAGATCGCCGGCCTCACGGCGGGCCACGACACCGCGGTGGTCCGCGGCGATCCGCAAAGCGGCAGCTTCTCCGTCCTCTGCTTCAAGCAATCGCGGCTGATCGGTATCGAAGCGGTCAACCGCACCGCTGACTACATGGCTTGCCGTCGGCTGCTCGCCGGAACTCCCGCGTTGACGCCGACACAGGCGGCCGATCTCACGTTCGACTTGAAGACCGCTCGAAAACTGAGTGTGCAAACCGTTAACGCCTGACGGTTCGACCAGGCTGGCCGCTCCGGTCGACTCACGAAGAGAAGGACCTATGACATCACCTCCACGCGTCGCCATCGTCACCGGTGGGGCTAGCGGCATCGGGCACGCATTCGTCGCCGGGCTACTCGAGAAAGGGTATCGCGTGGTCATCGCGGACGTCCGAGGTGCCGAAGAAGCGGCGGCCCGATTCGGGGACAGTCGGCACGCGGTCGGGTTGCACGCCGATGTAACGAGTGAAACGGATGCCGCCGCCGCGGTGGCGCTCGCGATCGATACCTTCGGCGGGCTCGACGTGCTGGTCAACAACGCCGCGCTCTACACCGGCTTGAAGATGCAACCGTTCGAGCACATTGCGAATAACGAATGGATGGACGTGATGAAGGTCAACACGCTCGGACCGTTCAACTTCGCCAAGGAGGCGTTGCCGGCGTTGAAAAAGAGCCGGGGCGGGCGTGTCATCAACATGGCGTCCATCGTGCCGTTGAAGGGTACGCCGATGCTCGCGCACTACGTGTCAAGCAAGGGAGCCGTCATCGCGCTCACGCGATCGCTCGCTCGGGAAGTCGGCGCGCACGGCATTACGGTGAACGCGATTGCCCCGGGCTTCACGCTGAGCACGGGCGTGCTCGAGAACAATCTTCAGGAACTGATCGGCGACGTCGGTCGTCGCACGAGCCGTGCGATCCAGCGGGACCAGGTTCCTGCCGATCTGGTCGGTGCGATGTTGTTTCTGGCAAGCGAGCAATCGGCGTTTATCACCGGGCAGACGATCGTGGTCGATGGCGGATCAGCGTTCGTCTGAGACCGCGATGGACTCGAACATCTTCGTCCTGCTGCTTCGCGATGGTGTCACGACCGGGTTGATCTACGCGTTGCTGGGAATCGCGGGCCTGCTGGTGTTCGCGGTGACGCGGGTCCTCTTCGTGCCTCAAGGCGAGTTCGTTGCGTTTTCGGCACTGGGCATCGTTGCGCTGCAGGATGGCCGCGTGCCGGGTACCGCCGGACTGCTCGTCATGATTGGCCTGATCTGCGCACTCGTCCGCACGATCCGCGAGCGCCGTGGTCGGTCGTGGCATGCGTTCTTCGCAATGCTCGGCCTCGAAATCGCGCTGCCTCTCGGCTTACTGGCGCTCACGCGGCTTCTGGCGCCGATGCATCCTGGCTACTGGATCACGATTCCGCTGACGGTCGGTAACAGCATCCTCCTCGGAGCGGTCCTGTACCGGCTCGTTTTCCAGCCGATCGCGGACGCCTCCGTGCTCGTGTTGCTGATCGCGGCAGTCGGGGTGCATATCGCGCTTGCGGGATTGGGGCTCTACTTCTTCGGCGCCGAGGGTTTTAGAAGTCTGGCCTTTTCCGAAAGCACGTGGTCGTTCGGCGTCCTGTCGGTGACTTTCGAGGACGTGGCCATCGTCATTGCGACCATCGTGCTGATGGCCGCGCTTCGGGCGTACTTCGGAAGAACGCTGTCCGGCAAGGCGCTACGTGCGTCGGCCATCAACCGGGTTGGTGCCCGTCTGGTCGGCATCTCCACCGTCCGCTCGGGACAGATCGCCTTTGGTCTCGCCGCGGCGATCGGCGCTCTGTCCGGCGTGCTGACCGGCCCGATCACAACGGTTTATTACGACACGGGATTCTTAATCGGCCTGAAAGGAATACTCGCGACCGTGCTCGGTGGCCTGTCGAGCTACCCGCTCACGGTTGTGGCATCCGTGGGGCTCGGACTGATCGAGTCGTTCGCGTCGTTCTGGGCCAGCAGTTACAAGGAGGTCATCGTCTTCCTGGTAGTCGTGCCGGTCTTGTTATGGCGATCTATCGTCTCTCCGCACATCGACGAGGATGCCTGACCGGATGACTCGTCTTCGCTACGTTTTGCCGCTGCTCGTCGCGTTGCTGACGTTTCTTCCCCCATTGATACCGACGATGCCGACATGGGTCATTAACGTAGCCATCCAGATCGGCATTGCGGCGTTGGTGGCATTGGGGCTGGTTATCGTCACCGGCGTCGGTGGCATGACGTCTTTCGCACAAGCCGTGTTCGCCGGATTCGGCGCCTACACGACGGCGGTCCTGACCACCGCCCACGGCTGGTCCGGATGGTGGTCGTTGATTCCGTCGTTGCTGATCGCCGGACTGGCGGCCCTGTTGATCGGGGTCGTCACCGTTCGGCTCTCGGGCCATTTCCTCGCGCTCGCCACGGTCGCCTGGGCCATTGCGTTGCAATTCTTTTTCGGCAGCTTGCCGATGCTCGGGTTGCACAGCGGCATCAACGATATCCCCCCGCTATTCATCGGGCGCGTCCCCCTTGTCGACTCGCGGACGTTCTACTACGTAGTCTGGGTTGCGGTCGTGTTGTCGATGGTCCTGATGAAGAACCTTCTAGACAGCCGCGTCGGTCGGGCTATTCGGGCGTTGCGTGGCGGCGGGATGGTGGGCGCGGCGTTCGGCGCCAACGCGCAGCGCGCCAAGTTGACCGTCTTCGTCGTGGCCGCATTGCTCGCCGGCTTGTCGGGATGGCTCTTCGCGCACTTCGTGCGATCCGTCAGCCCCACGGTTTTCGGGCTGGGCGCGGGCGTCGAATACCTGCTGATGGCGGTGCTAGGCGGGTCCGGCTACATCTACGGCGCATTGCTCGGAGCCGCGATCACCGTCGTGCTGCGCGAGCAACTGCAATCCGTTCTACCTGCGCTGCTGGGCGACGGGGGCAACTACGACTCGATCGTTTTCGGGGCAATCCTCGTGATCATGCTGGTATTCGCGAGGAACGGTGTCTGGCCATGGTTGACGGGGCTTTTTCCGAAGGCCAACCCACCCATGCTGCGTCGGGCCGAGGCGGTCGCCTCGTCGAGCATCGAGCACCTGGCGGTCGGCGGCGATCTATTGTCGGTCGAGACGTTGTGCAAGCGCTTCGGCGGCCTGATCGCCGTCAAGGACATCTCTTTTTCGATTGGGCCGGCCGAGATCATCGGGGTGATCGGGCCGAACGGAGCGGGCAAGAGCACGACGTTCAACCTCCTGACGGGCGTCCTCAACCCGACTTCCGGAACGATCCGGGTTGCTGGAAAGACGGTGCATGGATGGCGTCCCGAAGACGCCGCGCATGCCCGCATCGCGCGGACTTTTCAG
>CAXTPX010000425.1:0-3806 GCA_964246005.1 uncultured Burkholderiaceae bacterium
GATCGCGCTGCGTCGGTTGCGCAAGTTCGCCCGCGAGGGTGCCGACCTCGAGCTCGATCTGCCCGACACGATCGGCGCCACCGCGAAGAACGCGGGCTGGCTTGACATCAAGATGGTTCCCGAGCGGCGCAACAAGGTGAAGGTGCTGATGCTGCTCGACGTCGGCGGCACGATGGACGACCACATCGCGCGCACCGAGGAGCTGTTCTCGGCGGCGAGGGCCGAATTCAAGCACATGGACTTCTTCTACTTCCACAACTGCGTCTACGACCACCTGTGGAAGAACAACCGGCGCCGCCATGCGGAACGCACGCCGACCTGGGACGTGCTGCGCAAGTACACCCCCGACACCAAGCTGATCGTGGTCGGCGACGCGACGATGAGTCCGTACGAGATCCTGCAACCCGGCGGCAGCGTCGAGTACAACAACGAGGAGTCGGGCGCGGTGTGGCTGCAGCGGCTGACCGACCAGTTCCCGAAGTACCTGTGGCTCAACCCCGAGCCCGAGCAGTTGTGGCAGTACCGCCAGTCGATCTCCGTCATCAACCAGATCATGGCCAACCGGATGGTGCCGATCACGGTCGAGGGACTCGAACGCGGGATGCGCCTGTTGTCGAAATGACGCATTGATGCGGCGGCTCCCCGGACCGTCGATACAACTCGTCACGAAGTCGTGTCGGCTGGCGACGCCGATAGACGTTCTGCAAGAGGCGGCTTCGCTCGCCAGTGTCTGAAACCTGCCAATCAGAGATGTTCCGACAGGTCCCCGACCGGTCGAGAGCGATCATCCGCCAACCGCGACGGTCGAACGCCCGACCGCATCCCGTTCCGCCTTACGGAGGTCCCCATGGAACCGTCCAGCAATCCTCGCCCCCGCATTCATCCGCTCGTCGCGACTGCGGCGATCTCGGTGATCGTCCTCTCCGCCGTGGGTGTCACCGCGCTCGTGATGAATCGATCGAGCGCGACGCCGTCGCCGTACGATGCGCCGGTGGCCACCACGGCGGCGCCGGTCGAGCAAGTGCCGCAGAAGGTCGTGGCGCCACCCGCACCGGCGCCCGTCCCCCGCGTGGCGACTGCGCCCCAGGCCGCGCCGATCGAAGCGCCCACGCCGTCGACCCCGAACTACGGCACGGCTCCCGCCACCCCGGTGTACGACGGGCCGCCGGCCCCGACGCAGATCGCGCGCGCCGACATCTGCCGCGACTGCGGCGTGGTCGACTCGATCCAGGAAATCAAGGTGAAGGGTGAAGGTACCGGCGTCGGTGCGGTCGGGGGCGCCGTCGTCGGTGGTCTCCTCGGCAACATGGTCGGTGCCGGGCGCGGCAAGGCGCTCGCGACCGTGGCGGGCGCGGTAGGTGGCGGTTTCGGTGGCAACGCGATCGAGAAGAACGTGCGTTCGAACATCGAGCATCAGATGGTGGTCCGACTCGACAACGGCTCGCACCGCACCTTCACGCAGTCCAACCCGTTCCCGTACAACGTCGGCGAGCGCGTCAGGATCGTCGACGGCCACGTGCAGCGCGGTTGATTCGTCTCGCGGCGCTCGACGAACGAGCGGAGCGATCGGTTCACGACGCGCGACATCCGGTCGCGTGTCCTTCTCGATGGAGTTCTCATGAAACGCAGTCTTCCAGCGCTGCTGGTGATCGCTTGCGCGCTCGGCGCGTGCGCGACCCCGCCCCCTCCCGTCCGACGCGAGGTCGTCGCCGTTCGCATCCAGCAGCCACCGCCGCCGCCGCGCGTGGAGAGCGTGCCGCCGCCACCGGCATCGAACTTCTACTGGGTCGCCGGGCACTGGAAGTGGGAAGGCGGCGGTTATGTCTGGGAACCGGGCCGCTGGATCGAACCACGCCTCGACCAGACCTGGGTGCAGGCGTACTGGTCGCAACGCGGCAACGAGTGGATCTACCACCCGGGTCACTGGCAGGCGGTGCGCTACGACCCGTCGGTCGCCTACGTCACCGCATCCGGTCCCCCGCCCGCCCCGCGCGTGGAGAGCATCGGACCCCCGCCCGGCGCCGACTTCTTCTGGATCGGCGGCCATTGGCGCTTCGAACGCAATCAGTACGTGTGGGAGTCGGGTCGCTGGGAGCGCCACCATGCGACCGAGCACTGGGCAGCGGCCCACTGGGTGCAACGCGGTCCGAACTGGCAGTACGTGCCGGGGCACTGGCAGGCCGAGTGACCGACCGGCGCCGACGTTTCAGCCCTCGATCGTCGGCGTCGCCTTCAGCACCTCTTCGACCGTCGTCATGCCGGCGACGATCTTCATCGCGCCCGACACGCGAAGCGGCCGCATCCCGTCGCGCAAGCCCCGCTGTCGGATCGCATCGATGCTCGGCGCCGTCGAGACCAGCGCCTTCACCTCGGTCGTGACTTCCAGGATCTCGTAGATCCCCGTGCGGCCGCGATACCCGGTCATGCGGCATTCGATGCACCCGACCGGTCGCTGCAGTTCGATCGGTCGCGCCGTCTTGAACGGCGCGATCAACGCCTTCCACGTTTCCGCCTCGATCGTGCCGGGCGTCTTGCAGTGCGGACACAGCGTGCGCACGAGACGCTGCGCCATGATGCCGATCACGGTCGCATTCAGCAGGTAGGGCGGCACGCCGAGTTCCAGCAGCCGGGTGATCGCCGACGGCGCATCGTTCGTGTGGACGGTCGAGAACACGAGGTGGCCGGTCAGCGCGGCCTGCACGGCCATCTCGGCGGTCTCGAGGTCGCGGATCTCGCCGACCATGATGATGTCCGGGTCCTGCCGCATCAGCGCGCGCACGCCGTCGGCGAAGCCGAGGTCGATGCCGTGCTGGACCTGCATCTGGTTGAACGCGCCTTCGACCATCTCGATCGGGTCCTCGATGGTGCAGACGTTGACCTCTTCGGTCGCGAGCGTCTTCAGCGTCGAGTAGAGCGTCGTGGTCTTGCCCGACCCGGTCGGACCGGTGACGAGGACGATGCCGTAGGGCCGCTCGGTCATGAGATTCCAGCGTCGCGCGTCGTCGTCGGAGAAGCCCAGCTCGGCGAAGTCCTTGACGACGACTTCCGGGTCGAAGATCCGCATCACCATCTTCTCGCCGAACGCGGTCGGCAGCGTCGACAGCCGCAACTCCACTTCGGCCCCGGTCGCCGTCAGCGTCTTGATGCGACCGTCCTGCGGCCGACGCTTCTCGATCACGTCCATGCGACCGAGGAGCTTCACGCGACTGGTCATCGCAGACATCACGGCGGTCGGCACCTGATAGACCTGATGCAGGACGCCGTCGATGCGAAAGCGCACGACGCCCTGGTCGCGGCGCGGCTCGAGGTGGATATCGGACGCGCGCTGGTCGAACGCGTATTGCCAGAGCCAGTCGACGATCTGCACGATGTGCGCGTCGTTCGAATCGTATTGGCGGCTGCCTGCCTTCGCACTGCCGAGCTCGACCAGCTGTTCGAAGCTGTTCTGTGCGGCCGCACCGCCCTTCGCCGCCGCGCCCTTGACCGAGCGCGCGAGACTGAAGAACTCGGCGATGTAGCGCGTGACGTCGTTGGGGTTCGCGAACACGCGCCTGACGTCGCGGCGCCAGATGCGCTGCATCTCGACGACCCACTCGACCAGGTACGGCTCGGACGTGGCGATCACCACCTCGTTCGCCTTGATCTCGATCGGCAGGATGCGAAAGCGCGTCGCGTAGGTGACCGACATCAGGTCGGAGATTTTCGAGAAGTCGACCTTCAGGGGGTCGATCCGCGCGTACGGCAACCCGACCTTGGCCGCCATCCATTCGGACAGCACGTCGAGCGTCAACGAGCGGTGGGGCACG
>CAXTPX010000426.1:0-3791 GCA_964246005.1 uncultured Burkholderiaceae bacterium
CCACCCAGCCTTCGCTCGGCTCGCCCTTGAAGATACCGCTGCCGACGATGCGTCCGTGCGATTCGGATCCGGCCTCGACGAACAGCAGCGGCGCATGCCACAGCGCCGGCTCGCCCTCCTTCAACGCGTCGACCGCCTCGTCGAGCAGGAACGGGGGCGGCATCGCGCCGTCGACGATCGGGATGCCGTCGAGCCCGCTCGCGTCGAGGCGGAGCGCGTCGAGGCGCCGCAGGTCGAGCGTCAGGAGGTGGATCGTCACTCGAAGCGGCTCAACGCGGTTGGCGCACAGTCGCTGCGCGCACCGCCTCGCGCGAGTCGAACGGCCTGCTGCGTCTCGTCCTCGCTTCCGGAGGCCGCGAGCGGACACGGCGCGAACGCCTCGCGCGGTCGTCCATCGACGTGCGACAGGCGCTCGGTCGGGATGCGGACGACGAAGCCCGCGTGCGGCAGCCTGATCTCGTCGAGGCCACCGAGGAGCCCCGCCATCGGTGACCCCACCACCGGCGCGCCACGCGCCGCCGCGAGGCCGATCGCGATGCCTTCGCCCATGCTGCCGGTCCACCGCCCGACCAGGACCACGATCGGTCGATCGAACGTCCATCCGCGCGGCTCGACGTATTCGACCCACACGTGGCGCACGCCGGATCCGCGCGCTTCCGATATGCGCTCGTGTCGTTGGTAGGCGGCCTCGCGCGAGACCAGCCGGCCCATGATGCCGCGCGCGACCGCCGTGTTGCCGCCGCTCGGCGTGTCGCGCAGGTCGAGGACGACGCCGTCCGCGTCTCGGAGCGCGGTCAGCGCGTCGTCGAACGCGGCGATCAGCGCGCTGTCGCCGAGCGAGTTGCGGATCGTGACGACGCCGATGCGACCGACGCGTCGCGTCTCGAGCAGCAGAGCGGTGCGGGGACGGTCGGGCACGTACGCGAACGCTTTGCGGCGACCGTCGGCTTCGACTTCGACCTCGACCGGTCGCTGATCCTGGCGCCCCGCGAGCGCGACGCGGAGCGCCCAGTCTCGGGCTGCCGGATCCGGCGTCGACAGGTGCTTCGGCTCGAGGGCGTCGACGGCTTCGGCGACGGGACGGCCGTCGATCGTGATGACGCGCATGCCGGGTCGCAGGCCGGCGTTGGCCGCCGCCGACGCGGCCCGTACGTCGACGATCAGCGCCGAGCCGTCGCGCCACGCCGCATACAGATCGGCGTCGGTCGGGACGAGGCGCGGTGAGCGCGCGTTGCTGGTCCCGAGATGCGCATGCGAGTCGTACGGCTCGCCGAGGACACGTTCGACGACGTTGATGAACGCGGCCCGGTCAGGCGCATCCGCTGCGGCCGCGCGACCGGCGTCGCAGGCCTCGGACCAGTTCGTTCGCTTCTGATCGAAGTACGCGTACTCGTCAGCGACGTAGCTGCAGAACGCGTCGTAGTCTTCGAGCCGATCGGTCCTCGCACTTTCAGCGTCGGTCGCAGCCGCGGCAATCGTGCCGATCCACATCGTTGCAACGAAGACGAGTGCGTGTCCGACCGCGTGGCATCGGACACGACTCGGCTTCACTCTCCTCTCCCTCGTCAGGCGACCGAACGCGCTTCGCCCGCACCGAACAGGTTCGACACGCAGCGGCCGCACAACGTCGCATGCGCCGCGTCCCCGCCGACGTCGCCGCGGTAGTGCCAGCATCGATCGCACTTCGGCTGCGTGGACGGCGTGACGACGATCGCCTCGTCGGCCTCGTGCATCGCTTCGTGCAGCACCGCCTGCGACGTGATCATCACGAAGCGCAGGTCGTTCTTCAATTCGAGCAGCAGCCCGTAACGGTCCGACGGCACGTGCAGCGCGACTTCGGCCTGCAGCGACGAGCCGATCAGGCCGCCAGCGCGCGCGTCCTCGAGCTTCTTCAGCACGTCCGAGCGGATCCCGCGGATCACGCCCCACTTGTGCAGCAGCCGATCGGCATCGACGAGCTTCGGCAGTCCATGCGTCGTCTCGGCAAAGATGGTGCCGCGCTCGGCGAGCGCGTCCGGTGCGAACACCGCCCATGCCTCCTCGGCGGTGAACGAGATGAACGGCGCGAGGAGGCGCAGCAGCGCCTGCGTGATGTGCCACAACGCGTTCTGCGCGGATCGGCGCGCGTGTCCGTCGGCGGCCGACGTGTAGAGCCGGTCCTTCAGGATGTCGAGGTAGAAGCCACCGAGGTCCTCGGAGCAATAGGTCTGCAGCTTCGACGCGACGGGGTGGAACTCGAAGACCTCGAGATGCGCGAGCACCTCGTTCTGCAACACGTCGAGCTGCGCGACGGCGTAGCGGTCGATCTCGAGCCACTCGTCGACCGGCAACGCATGCAGCGCCGGATCGAAGTCCGACGTGTTCGCGAGCAGGAAGCGCAGCGTATTGCGGATGCGGCGATAGCTCTCGACGACGCGCTTCATGATCTCGTCGGAGATCAGCACGTCGCCCGAGTAGTCGGTCGACGCGACCCACCAGCGCACGATGTCGGCGCCGTACTGGTCGATCAACTTCTGCGGCGCCGTCACGTTGCCGAGCGACTTCGACATCTTCCGGCCCTGGCCGTCGAGCACGAAGCCGTGCGTCAACAGCATGTCGTAAGGCGCGCGACCGTTGATCATCGACGAGATCAACAGCGACGAGTGGAACCAGCCGCGATGCTGGTCCGAGCCCTCGAGATACATGTCGGCCGGATAGCGCAACGCGTCGGCATTCGATCCATGATGATCGGTCCCGCCCATCACGGTCTGGAAAGTCGAGCCCGAGTCGAACCACACGTCGATCGTGTCGCGGTTCTTCATGTACATCGACGCGTCGGTCTCGGGCGTGCCGCGATCGTAGGGGCGCAGCAGCTCGATCGCATCGACGCCTTGCCAGGCCTCGATGCCGGAGACTTCGACCTTCTGCGCGATGTCGCCGAGCAACGCGATCGTGTCGGGGTGGAGTGCACCGGTCTCGCGATGGACGAAGAACGCCATCGGAGTGCCCCACTGACGTTGTCGCGACAGCGTCCAGTCGGGCCGATTCGCGATCATCGCGTGCAGCCGCGCCTTGCCCCAGTGCGGGAAGAAACGCGTCGCGTCGATCGCCGCGAGCGCGGTGTCGCGCAACGTCCGCCCGCCGTCCTTCGGCGTCAGGTCCATGCCCGCGAACCATTGCGACGTCGCCCGATAGATGATCGGCGTCTTGTGGCGCCAGCAGTGCATGTAGCTGTGCGAGAAGCGCTCCGAATGGAACAAGGCCCCCGACTCGCGCAGCGTCTCGACGATCTTCGGGTTCGCATCCCAGATCGACAGGCCCGCGTAGA
Organism: uncultured Burkholderiaceae bacterium; assembly: GCA_964246005.1. GTDB lineage: Bacteria > Pseudomonadota > Gammaproteobacteria > Burkholderiales > Burkholderiaceae_D > CAHJXF01. The sequence continues at coordinate 3,308 of CAXTPX010000426.1, forward strand.
GCGGTTCGCTCGATGCGTAGGTGCCGTTGCCGGTCACCGGGTTGATGATCTCGTCGTCCTTCAACCCGTTCGCCTTGCACGAGACGAAGTCCTCGATGCCGTACGCGGGGGCCGAGTGGACGACGCCGGTGCCCTGTTCGAGCGTGACGTATTCGCCGAGATAGATCGGCGAGCGGCGCGGATAGAACGGATGCGCGAACGTGATGTGATCGAGCGCCGCGCCCTTGCAGGTCGCGACGATCGTGCCTTCGAGGCCGTAGGTCGCGAGCGATGGTTCGACGCGTTCGCGCGCGACGATCAGCAGGCCGCGCGAAGTGTCGACGAGCGCGTAGTCGAATGCCGGATGGACGTTCAATGCCTGGTTCGACGGAATGGTCCACGGCGTCGTGGTCCAGATCACGATGAAGCCGGGTTGGTCCGGCAGCGTCGCCAGGCCGAACGCCGATGCGATCGCCGCACGCTGGTCCTCGACGAACGGAAAGCC
>CAXTPX010000427.1:0-3790 GCA_964246005.1 uncultured Burkholderiaceae bacterium
GGTGGGGCACGCAGACCTTCGGCGACGTGCTCGAAGCGAGGGTCGCAGCCCATCCCGACCGCGAAGCGTTCAGCGACGCGAGCCGACGGGTGACGTATGCCGAGCTGTGGTCGCAGGTGCGGCGCTTCGCCGAATTCCTGCGACGTCAGGGGATCGGCCGAGGCGACGTGGTCACGCTGCAGATGCCGAATCGGATCGAGTTCCCGATCGTGTTCTTCGCGCTGGAGCTGATCGGCGCGGTCGCCAACAAGATCAGTTCGGACCTGCGCGCGGTGGAGGTCGACTACATCCTGCGGTTCTCGAAATCGAAGGCATACGTCTGTGCGAGCACGTTCAAGGGCTTCGACTACGTGTCGATGATCGGATCGATCCGTGAACAGCTGCCCGAATTACGGGTGGCGATCTGCATCGACCCCGCCGATTCTGCCGGCGTCGTGGCATTCACCGAAGTGGTCAACGACACGCCCGAGATCGCCGAGGCCGACCGGGTGCGGATGAGCGCCGACGAGATCATGCGGATGTGCTTCACGTCCGGCACGACCGGCAATCCGAAGGGGGTGCTCCACAGCTTCAACACGACGCTATGCGCCGCGCGGTTCTTCAATCATTACCTCGAAGTCACCGAAGACGAGGTGATGCTGATCTATCTGCCGGTCGGCTTGAACTGGGGCTACCTGTCGCTGCTTCAGAGCGTGATGGCCGGGGCGCGGGGCGTGTTGATGGAGCGGTTTTCCGGCAGCGCCGCGCTCGCGCTGATCGAACGAGAGCGCGTGACGTACGTACCGACCGCGCCGGCGTCGATCGTCGCGATGCTCAATGCAGAAGCGTTGGCGCGGCACGACCTGTCGTCGCTACGACTCGTGATCACCGGCGGCGCGTCTGCGTCCGTCGAGACCATCCGCGCGTTCCAGCTCGCATTGCCGGAGACGAAACTGGTCGAGCTCTACGGGATGCTGGAGAGCGGCTTCCATTCGATCACGCGCCTTACCGACGACCCCTTGAAGGTCAATGGCACGATCGGTCGCTGCCTCGACGAACTCGAACTCGCGTTGCTCGATGACGCCGGTCGTCCGGTCGCGCGTGGCGATGAAGGCGAGATCGCCGCCAAGGGACCGTCCGTCCATCTCGGCTACCTGGACAACGACGCGGCCAATCGTGACAGTTTCACGCCCGATGGCTGGTTCCTCACCGGGGACCTCGGTCAGGTGGTCGATGACGAAGGCAACGTCCGCATCTCGGGCCGGAAGAAGGAAATCATCAATCGCGGTGGGAAGAAATACTTTCCCCGAGAGATCGAGGAAATCCTGTACGAGCACCCCGCCTTCCTGCAGATCGCGATCGTCGGCATGCCGGACGAGCGTGTCGGTGAGCGCAACTGCCTCTGCGCCGTTCTGAAAGCCGGCCACCACGTCACCCTCGAAGAAGTCGTGGGGCTACTCAGAGGGCGCGTCGCCGACTACAAGCTGCCCGAGCAGCTCGAGCTTCGCGACGAGATCCCGATGACGCCGAGCGGGAAGATCCGACGAGGTGAACTGGTCAGGCAGATGGTCGGGGCGGGCCGCGGACCTCGCTGAGAACGTCGGCTCGAGATCCGCTCGAGGACGTGACGAGAACAGCTCGAGCGGCCTCGTCGCCATGGCGATGCGCTTTCCACACGCGGAGTGCTTCGCTCTGCGTACGACAAGACCCGTTGTCGTACGCAGCGACGATGCGTTCGACGCGCCCTCGGTGTGCTCTCACGAGCCACGACCGCTTCCGACCCAGGACGCGACGTTTGCGCGCACCGCGATGCCCTTTATGGAAACGGGGCCGCGAGCATCGGGTGCGGAGGCACCTGTCAACGCTTCACGAATCGATAGGCGAAGCGATCGGTCCCTCCCTTGATCGAGGGATCGAACACCTTGATCGAGTGCGGATCGTCGTCGTTCGCAAGGACGGTGCTTTCCGCGTCCAGCACGAAGCCGGCCGCTTCCACCTCGGCGCGGACGAACGCAGGGTCGATCCGATGCAGCGACTGGGTGTCGCGCGTACCCGTCCCGGCGGCGGCGGCGTGGTCGACGATGACGTAGAACCCACCGGGCTTCAGCCGCTCGTACACGACTCGGTTGAAGCTCGCCGCCGTAGCGCCCATCGACTGGACCAGCGCGGTGTGAAGATCGTGGTAGAAAAGATGCAGCCAGACGACGTCCGCCGGACGCGTGGCCTCCGACATCGCCACCAGGTCTGCGGAGACCGCTTCGACGTTGTCACGGCCCGGTTCCTTCGCGAGCGTCCGCAGGCGGTCGACCGAGTCGCTCTTGATGTGGACGATTTCAGTCGGCACGAAGCTGTAGACGCGACCTGCGGATCCCACGACGTCGGAAAAAAGGCGCGTCCAGTCGCCGTCGCCTGGATAGACGTCGATGACGGTGGAGCCCGCAGCCACGCGTGCGAACCCGATCAACGCTGACAGCCTGGATTGGTCGTACATCGGTAGTCCTCGGTGTAGGTCAGGCATCCGACGAGCACGTCGTACAGGGTAGCAAGTGGACCGCTCGTCCACCCTCGACCCGACCGATCGACTCGGACGGCCGCCTCCCCGTGAATGGCGAAATGACGGGCTGGCGCGCTCGCTGCGGGGTCTCGGCGCCGAATGGCGTCAGGAGGTTTGCGCTCACCACACGGGCGGCCGCTTCTCGAGGAATGCAGTGATGCCCTCGCGCGCGTCCGGCTGCAGGTAGTTGCATGCCATCACGGCCGCCGCATCGTCGTAGGCCGCGGCGAGACCGCCCTCGATCTGGCGATAGAAGAGCGACTTGCCCATCGCCAGCGCGGCGCGCGGCTTGGCCCGGATCGCGTCGGCCAGCCGCGCGACTTCGGCGTCGAGGCGATCGGCGGGGACCGTACGGTTGACGAGGCCGATCTCCGCCGCGCGCGTCGCGTCGACGAAGTCGCCGGTCAACAGCAGCTCGAGCGCGTGCTTCCGCAGGACCGTGCGCGACAACGGGACCGACGGCGTTGCGCAGAACAGCCCGAGGTTGATCCCCGACGCCGCGAAGCGAGCCGTGTCGGACGCGATCGCGAGGTCGCACTGCGCGACCAGCTGCAGCCCGGCCGCGGTCGTCAGCCCGTGGACCTTCGCGATCACCGGCTGCGGCAGCGCCGGCAGCGACAGCATCATCCGGCCGCAGCGCGCGAACCGCGCCGAGATCCGTTCGGGCCGCGGATCGGCCTGCATCTCCTTGAGGTCGTGCCCGGCGCAGAACGCCGGTCCCGCCGCGGCGATGACGACCACGCGCACCGAGGCGTCGGTCGCGATCGCGTCGAGCGCCGACTGCAGCGCGGCCAGCAGCCCCTCGGACAGCGCGTTGTACTGGCGCGGACGGTGGAGCGTCAGCGTCGCGACGCCGTCCGCGTCGGCGCGCAGCAACAGGTCGGACGAGACTTCGGCGGGCAGCGGTGCGTTCATGGTCGACCTCGGGAAAGAAAGGGAGGATCACGTCGGGTATTCCGGGCGGCGCCGGGCCGGGTGCATCATGGCCGACCCGCCGACGATCGCAGAGCATCCCATGAACGACACCGACCTCGCAAAGAACGACGCCAACTTCGCCGCGCTCAGCCCGATCTCGTTTCTCGAACGCAGTGCCAACGTGTATCCGCAGCGAACGGCGATCGTCCACGGCGCGCTGCGACGGGACTGGCGCGAGACGTATGCGCGCTGCCGGCGGCTCGCCTCGGCGCTCGCCGCGGCCGGCGTCGCCAGGGGCGACACGGTCGCCGTGATGCTGCCCAACACGCCGCCGATGGTCGA
>CAXTPX010000428.1:0-3764 GCA_964246005.1 uncultured Burkholderiaceae bacterium
GCCGCAGCGCGAGAATCGCGGACCGCGCGAGCACCCGATGGAGGAACTACGGTAAACGGTTGACCACAGTTGCCGATCGGACGAGGCGCGGCGTCTCGTCCGTCCGGAGGGGACCGATTCTCAGTAGTTGAGTACGACCGAGCCGCCGCCGACCTGCGCGAGATCCGCGTCGATCACGAATGCGTATTGGCACTGGTCTTCGGTCTTGACGACCTCGTCACTGATCAGTTCGACGTTCATGGCGATGGCTCCGTTCGTGTTGGCAGGTAGGGTGCAGCGAGTACAAAGATTAGTGTAGTAATCCCGATCAAGTGACCCATGAAGAGCTCGTCCGGCAATGATTTGTTTTTGAGCCACGCTATGGTTCCGGGCTCGAGGTTCAAGGACCTGTCGGACGCCCTCGCCACCGCGATGGCCGGCCTCGACGTCGGACGCCGGCACGACGTGGATCGCCTGTCCGCGGAGCTCATGAACCGGAGCGACGACGAGGACGTCGAGGGCCGCTGCGCTTCTCTGTCGAACGCCTGTTTCTACTATCAGCGGATCGGTTGCAGCTTCGACGGCATCGCGCGCGGCAAGGCGGCACGCGACCTCGCCTCGCGTCACGGACTGAAGAACCTCGAGCGCCAGGCCTGCAACGTATTGAGCGGCGTCTACCTCGACGGCGCGAATTTCGAGGAAGCCTGCAAGTGCCTCGAACGCACGCTGGTGCTCGCGCGTGAACTGCACGACCCGTTCCTCGAGTCGGTCGCCTACCTGATGACCGGAGCGCTCTTCAAGGAGATGGGCTGCTACGTCGACGCGCTGGCGATGGTCGATCGATCTCTCGCCGTGGACACGCCGACGCAACGCGGCGAGCACGTCCGCTTCGCGAGCGCGACCAACGGGCTCTTCTGTGCCCATCGACTGCACGACGAGGAAGCGGCGCTCCGCTACATGACGGTGGCGGCGGCCGCGATCGAGAATCCGCTGATCGATGCGGTGACGCGCGCCGCGTTCGAATACAACCGGGCCGTCTACCTGCTCGCGCACGACGACAGCGAGACGGCCGAGATGCTGATCGACGCGGCGCTGACACGCCGGCCCGCCACCCGCAATGCGCGCGTCGAGATCCTCCTCTTCTGCGCCTCGTCGCTGTGCGACTGGGCGAGCCGGGTGCCGGAACGGGAAGGCGCTGCCCGCAGGAGTCTGCGCGAGCTGTATCACCGCAGCCGTCAGATGCACCTCTATCACGACGACGTGCTGCGCGCCCTCATGCAGGTCCACAGCCGCCCCACGTCGCGCGAAGATGCCGAGGTCGGCGTCGCCTATGCGAGGGAGCTGGTCGAGTACACCACGAGCGTCAAGCACGCGAAGTTCTATCGCCAGATGAGCGAGGTCGGCGTGCCGCTGCGCGCGTCGACCACGGTGAAAGACGCCCCGCACGATGACGCGATGCTCGATCCGTTCGCCAACGCGCGTCGCTGGCTCGCCCCTGATCCAATCGCATCGCTTCCGCCCGACGAGTTCGAACCACTGACCCTGGCCCGCGACGTTCGCAAGCATGACGAACTGACCGCCATCCACGACGACCTCGCGACGATGCGGACCGCGTCGCTGAAGACCTCGATCCGCACCGCCGCCTACGCGATGGCGGAGAACTGGGCGCTCGCGGCGGAGTTCTTCGACGACCAGACCGGACAGCACTGCTTCCGCGTCGGGCGTCTCGCCGGATTGCTGGCGGGCGAACTCGGCATGGACGCGGAGTACTGCGTTCGCATCGAGCACGCGGCGCGACTTCACGACATCGGCAAGATCACGGTCAACGAGCTGATCCTGTTGAAGCCCGGGCCTCTCGACCCGGGGGAACTGACCGCGATGCGCGCGCATGCCGAGGTCGGCGGGTTCCTGCTGCAGTATTCCGACGACCCGACGCTTCAGATGGCCGCGGTGATCGCGCGCCATCATCACGAGTGGTGGAACGGCACTGGCTACCCGCGCAACCTGGTCGGCGAACGCATTCCGCTCGAAGCGAGGATCTGTGCCCTCGCCGACGTCTACGACGCGTTGACCAACGCCCGGCCGTACAAGCGCGCCTGGCCGCATCGCACCGCGGTCGAACAGATGATGCGCGAATCGGGCGTGCACTTCGATCCGCGCCTGCTGACGCCGTTCCTTCGGGTGCTGGAGCGCCATGTCGGGTCCAACGCCGTTCCGCCGTCGACCCAGTTGCATCTGAAGGACATGGATGCCAACGGGCTCCTCACGTCGCGCCGCAAGCTGATGGCGACCATCGGCGAGCATTAGCCCCGACGGTCGGCACGCGCTGCAACACGCTCCCTACGGCCGGACGGGGCGGTAGATATCGCGTCCCGCTTCGTTGATCTGCTGACGCAACGCCCGGCGCTCGTCGGGCGTGAGCCGCCCGGGCCTGGACGACGGATCGGCCGGGGGAGGTCCGGCCGGGGCGGCCGCCGGGGGTCGGCCCTGCGGCTCGACCGGGTCCGGCGCCGCAGCGGGCTTCGGCTGCACCCGCTCGGGCGCCGGCGGCTGCTGGAACCGGGCGGTTGGCGGTCGCTGGGCACGCTCCATCTGGCGAAGGCCGCGAGCATCGCCCTGCGCGTGGAACGCAGCGCGATGACCGCGAAAATCGCCGGGCCCCCGTGCCTGCGCGATCGGCGACAGCACGCTGCCGAGCATCGCGCACAGCAGCGCGCGACGCAGGCGCCCGAACGGCGTGGGCAGCGTGGCGATCATGGGAGGCGGATGAGCATGCGAGCGACGGGCCGTCGACGGTTGTGCAAGGGGGCCGACGAGGCGCTCTTCGAAGGACGGCTCATGGTAGGGGCTGGATCGTCGTGAGGCGAAACCGGGCGCGCAAGGTTTGTAACGGATTGTGTCCCGCAGTTGCGCCGATCCGACGGAGGTGATGGTTCGACACGGGTTCAGCCGGATACGCCTCGCTACCAACGCGCTTCGCTCCGGGGTGACAGGCCGCGAGGCCGCGCATTACCATGCCGCATGAATGCTTCGATCCAGCAAAAGATCCTCGTCGTCGACGACGACCAACGACTCCGCGACCTGCTTCGACGTTACCTGGCCGAGCAAGGCTTCAACGTCTTTCTCGCCGATAACGCCGCGTCGATGAACAAGCTCTGGACACGCGAGCGCTTCGACCTGCTGGTGCTCGACCTGATGCTCCCGGGCGAAGACGGGCTCGCGATCTGCCGCAGGCTGCGCGGCACCAACGATGCGACGCCGATCATCATGCTGACGGCCCGCGGCGACGAGGTCGATCGCATCATCGGACTCGAGCTCGGCGCGGACGACTATCTGCCGAAGCCGTTCAATCCGCGGGAACTCGTTGCCCGCATCCACGCGGTGCTGCGACGTCGCAGTGCGCTGGAGGCGCCGGGCGCACCGGCGTCCGACATCGAGAACTTCGTGTTCGGGCCGTACAACCTGAATCTGCAGACGCGGACGCTGACGCACGATGGCCAGTCCAAGTCGCTGACGACCGGCGAGTTCGCCGTGATGAAGGCCTTCGCGCGACATCCGCGACAACCGTTGTCGCGCGAGAAGCTGATGGAACTCGCCCGCGGACGCGAGTACGAGGTGTTCGACCGCAGCCTCGACGTCCAGATCTCGCGCCTGCGCAAGCTGATCGAGGCGGACCCGTCCAACCCGCGCTACATCCAGACGGTCTGGGGTCTCGGGTACGTCTTCATCCCCGACGGTCCGCCGAGCGCGGTCCCGACGGCATCGGCCCCGGTCGCATCGGCGGC
>CAXTPX010000429.1:0-3760 GCA_964246005.1 uncultured Burkholderiaceae bacterium
GAGCAGCCCGAAGCCAACCCGTTCCTCGAGCGCTTCTACCGCGACAGCGCACGGTACGCGCTCGCGACGCAACTGTCGTTCCTCTTCAAGCGCATCGAGCAGCTGCGCGACCTCGCGCGGCGCGAGCTCTTCGACCAGGTCTTCGTCGCGGATTTCCTCCTCGAGAAGGACGCGCTGTTCGCATCGCTGACGCTGGCCGACGACGAGCTGCAGCTCTACCGGCAGATCTACGAGACCCTCGCGGTGCAGGCGCCGACGCCCGACCTCGTGATCTATCTCGAAGCATCGCCACCCTCCTTGCTGGAGCGCATCGCCGAGCGCGGACGGCCGATGGAAGTGTCGATCTCCGAGGTCTACCTCGAACAGTTGTGCGAGGCCTACACGCGCTTCTTCTATCAGTACGATGCGGCGCCGCTCCTGACCGTCAACACCGAGCACCTCGACCCGGCGAACGACGACGACGACTTCGAACTGCTGCTCGATCGCGTGCGCCAGATGCGCGGACGACGCGAGTTCTTCAACCGCGGCGAGTAATCGACTGCGCACGGTGGCCCGGAGTCGCTCGCGGTGGCGAAGACTTCTGGCATGCTGCGCACCCGCCTGGCCAACCGACCGCCGCCCGCATGAAGATCGTCACGACCATCGAGGAGCTGCGCGGCCAGTTGCGCGGGCAACTGAGGACCGCGTTCGTGCCGACGATGGGCAATCTCCACGAAGGACATCTGTCGCTGATGCGTCTCGCCTCGCGACACGGCGATCCGGTCGTCGCGAGCATCTTCGTCAACCGCCTGCAGTTCGGTCCGAGGGACGACTTCGATCGCTACCCTCGCACCTTCCAGAACGACTGCGACAAGCTCGAGGCCGAAGGCGTCTACGTGCTGTTCGCGCCGGACGAGCGCGAGATGTACCCGGAGCCGCAGGAGTACCGCGTCGACCCGCCGAGTTCGCTCGGCGACGTGCTCGAAGGCGAGTTCCGACCCGGCTTCTTCATCGGCGTGACGACGGTCGTGCTGAAGCTGTTCGCGTGCGTGCAGCCGAGTGCCGCCATCTTCGGCAAGAAGGACTACCAGCAGCTGATGATCCTGCGTCGCATGGCGCGACAGTTCTCGTTGCCGACCAACATCGTCGCGGCAGAGACGGTCCGTGCCGAAGACGGCCTGGCCCTGTCGTCGCGCAACGGTTACCTGAACGACGCGGAGCGGGCCGAGGCACCGATGCTTCATCGCGTGTTGAACCACATCGCGCATGCGTTGCCCGACATGCCGTTCGACGGAATCGCGACGCTCGAACGAACCGCGCGCGATGAACTGGCGGCACGCGGATGGCGGCCGGACTACGTCGCGATCCGGCAACGAGGCGACCTCGCGAAACCCGATGCCGCCGCGTTCGACCGCCGCGAGCCGCTGGTGGTGCTCGCTGCCGCGTGGCTCGGGACCACGCGCCTCATCGACAACCTCGAGATCGGCTGAAAAAAAAGCCACCCGAAGGTGGCTCGATCCATACGGCCCGCGAAGCGAACCGTAAACAATCGCAGCAAAACTCCTTACTGACGTGCGCGCAGGAGGATGTCGTTCTTGACCGACTGCACGCCGGAGACGTTGCGGGCGATCTGGACAGCCTTGTTGATCTCGGCCTGGCTCTTCGCGAAGCCCGACAGCTGCACCGTTCCCTTGTACGTCTCGACCTTGATGTCGGTCGCGTCGACCGTCTTGTCGAGGACGAAATCGGACTTGATCTTGGTCGTGATCGTCGCGTCGTCCACGTAGGCGCCGGGGCTCTGCGTCGTGGCGGTCGATGCACAAGCGGACAGCAGGACCGGTGAAGCGATACCGATGAAGGCGGCGAGCGCGAGACCGCGCAGTGTGGAATTCGTCATGTGTACCTCGTGTGGTTGCAAGAAGTCGTCCGGAGCCAGGCATCGAGGCCTGGGCGTTCGCACGACGGTCTCGAAGTGTCGTTGCATGCATCGGACGTCAGGGTAGGACTTTTACCCAACGATGTGTCGTCGTGCCAACCAACAGCGCGATCTTGCGACCCGGGGCGCAATCCGATCGCTCAACCGCGCAGGATCGTCGGGACGCCGGAGCCAGACGGGTGATTCGGAAACAACTGGTTCAACTGGTCGTCCGGCAGCGCGAGGTGGCGTTCGACGACGCTCGCGACGACGCTCCTGAAATCGGTCGTGATGGCGAGATCGCGGTTCTCGTTGAGGCTCGACTCGTCGATGCCGGGCCAGCGACCGTGAACCTTGCCGCCGGCGACAGGTCCGCCCATCACCCACATCGCATTGCCGTGTCCGTGATCGGTGCCACGGTTGCCGTTCTCGCGCGCGGTGCGGCCGAACTCCGACATCACGACGACGACCGTATCGTCGAACATCGGCCCGAGGCGGTCGGCGAGCACCGCGAGGCCCTCGCCGAGCGGCCGCAGTCGATTGGCGAGCTGGCCGCGCGCCGTGCCCTGACCCGCGTGCGTATCCCAGCCGCCGAGCGCCACGAACGCGAGTTGCACATTCGGATCGTTGCGCATCAGCCGCGCGATCCGCGCAGCGTCGTCCGGAAAGCCGTTGGGCAGCGGCGCGCCGTTGTTGGCCGCCTGCTGCTCCTTCTCGTTGGCGGTCGGGTCCAGCGACGCGAGCACCTCGCGCCGCGCTTCGACCGACTCGCGATAGGTCCGGGACGCGGCGTCCTCGCCGTCGTACAGCTTCGCGAACGCTTCGGCGACGCGCGGCTGGTCGAGGATCGTCGGGCGCGTCGCACCCTGGCCCTCGGCCATCGCCGCGACCGGCACGGGACCCGCGTAGATACGCGGCAGCACGGCGCCGACCGACAGGCCGCGCGTCGGCGTCGTGCGCCCGGGCAGCTCGCCGAGCAGTCGATTCATCCACCCGTCGGAAGTACGCTTCAGCCCCGGCGTGCCGGACTCCATGTAGTCCTGCGCGTCGAAGTGCGAGCGGGTCGGATCGGGCGACCCGGACGCGTGCACGAACGCGAGCTTGCCGCCCGACCACAGCGGCAGCAGCGGCGCGAGGGCCGGATGCAGTCCGAAGTGTCCATCGAGGTCGAGGAGTCCATCGGTCTGCCCCGGTGCGGGCAGGGCGATCGTCGGACGGTAGCGCGCATAGGAAGGCTCGGCATACGGTGCCACCACCGACAGTCCGTCGACCGCGCCTCGCAGAAAGATGACCACCATCTTCTTCTGCGTCGGTGAAGTGGTCGAGGCTGCGGCCCAGGCCGAACGACCGAGCGGGAGCAGACCGGTCGCTGCGCCGGCCGAGAGCATCTGCATGAAGTGACGACGTTGCATGACGGGACTCCGTTTCAACGATGCATGAAATCAGGGCTGCCGAGCACGAGCGCAGCCGCGAGGCGCGGCTCGGTGGCGAGCACGACGCCGCGAGTCCGGTCGCCGATCGTCGGACCGAGCGTCTCGAGGAGCGGCACCGGTTCGAGTGCCACGACCTGCGGCGCGGGCCGCGCAGGCGTTGCGGTCGCGACGGTCGCGTCGCCGGGCGCGGCCGGCGGCACCGCCGGCCGGTCCAGCCCGAGCCTGCCGCTCGCGAGTGTCGTCACGAAGTTGATGCGGCGGGTCATTCCTTCCGGATTGAGCCAGGCCGCCTCCGTGTTCTTGTAGCCGTCCGGCGTCTGGCAACCGTACAACGGCATGCCGAGCTGGGCGAGCGCACCGACCAGCGGCGGCACGTTGACGACGGCGATGCCGCCCGCGCGCGTCGCCGACACGACGTACTGATACGGGGTCT
>CAXTPX010000430.1:0-3755 GCA_964246005.1 uncultured Burkholderiaceae bacterium
GCTGCCGCTCTTCGGGCCATCGAACTTTCGCGACGCGATCGGCCTCGGCGTCGACGCGTATGCGTCGCCGGTCGGGCACATCGGCTCGGAGCTGACCCGGCGCAAGGTGAGCTTGTCCAGCGGCATCGTCGACGGAACAGACCTCCGCTCCCGGAACATCGACTCGCTCGACTCGATCGAGGCGACGTCGCTCGACTTCTATGCGTACCTGCGGAGCGCGTCGCGGCAGAACCGGCAAGCCACGTTGCGGGATGCCCGCGACGATGCCCCGACCGATGAGTTGCTCGACCCGGGGGCGGTGCCTCCTACGAGTCCGACCACCCCGCTGCAGACTTCACAGCCTCGCTGAATCAGGCGGGCTGCAGCAGCTTGTCGGCCCGCTGACGCAAGCTGTCGATCAGCGCGGTCGCGCCGCCGCTCTTCAGCAGCGTGCCGAACTCCGACCGTCGCGTCGAGAGTTCGCTGATCGTGCCGCTGAGGTAAACGTCGATCGCCTGCCAGCCTGCGGCGGTCGAGTGGACCAGATAGTTCAACACGATCGGATCGCCCTTCGTTCGAACCAGCGTGCTGTGCACGATGCGGTTCTCGCCGCGCGTCTCGGGCGTCGGTTGCACCTCGAATCGTTCACCCGACCACCCGTCGAAGCGGTTCGCGTAGGTCGCGATCGTGAAGCGACCGAACTGCTCGACCAGTGCCTTCTGATCGTCGGGTCCGAAGGTGGTCCACTGCGGACCGACCGCGATGCGCGTCATTGCCGCGAGGTCGAACGTCGAGCGCACTGCCGGCTCGAGCTTGTCGTACCGCGCCTTCACCGGCATGCGCTGCGCCTGCTTCATCGTGTCGAGCAAGGTGCCGTAGAAGCTGTCGATGCGGGCCACCGCAGGGTCGGCATCGGCGGCGAACGAAGACGCGCCAGCCCAGAGCAGACCGAGGCAGACGACGATCGAGGAAAGAAACGGACGGGCAGGGTGGGTCATCGAGCGACTCTCTTCAATACCGGATCAGGCTGCGCGCTGGCAAGCCGTGCCACGCGAAATGCGGAACGATGTTCAGGTCGATCAACACGAGTAGTTGAGCGACGTCGTAGCCCGCGCTGTCGCAGAGATCGGCTGCCGCCTGCAGCGTGCCGCCGGTCGCGAGCACGTCGTCGACGAGCAACGTTCGACCGAGGCCTGCCTGCATCTCGAGCACGCCGGTGCCGTACTCGAGTTCGTACGCGAGCGTGACCACCGGGGGCGGCAGCTTGCCTTGCTTCCGCACGAGCCCGAAGCCCTTGCCGAAGCGCTCGGCGAGCGCTGCACCGAGCACGAAACCGCGCGACTCTATGCCGATCACGACATCGATGCGCGCCCACTCGTCGGGGGTCAACGCGTCGCCGAGCGCGGCGATCGTCGGGCCGAACCGATTGCGCAGCAGCGGCGCGATGTCGCGAAACAGGATGCCCGGCTTCGGAAAGTCGGGCACGGCGACGATGTGCGATGCGAGGTCGATCAAGGCGGCGTCCGCGAACGAAGAGGCGCCATCTTAGAGGGTCTTGTCACCCCGACAGATGCCCGTAGAGGATCACCGCGCCGATGCCGATCAGGACGACACCGCCCGCCGCTTCAGCCCACCGGCCAGCGATCTTGCCGAGGATGCGTCCGACCATCACGCCGAACGTGACCATCACGAAGGTGGCGGTGCCGATGGCCGCGGCGATCGGGAAGATGTTGACGTCGAGCAGGGCGAGGCCGACGCCCACCGCCATCGCGTCGATGCTGGTCGCGAACCCGGTCATCGCGAGCGACCAGAACGAGTGACTGGCAGGCTTGTCCTCGACGCGTTCGGCCGGCATCCGCAACGACGACACGATCATGCGGCCACCGAGCAGCGTCAGCAGCGTGAACGCGATCCAGTGATCCCAGGCCTTGACGTATTCGGCGGCCGAATAGCCGAGCGCCCACCCGACGATCGGCGTGATCGCCTCGATCACGCCGAAGATCAGGCCGGTGCGGAGCGCTTCGCTCCAGCGGGGCTGCCTGAGCGCCGACCCCTTGCCCACGGCAGCGGCGAAGGCATCGGTCGACATCGCGAGCGCTAGGAAGACGACGGCAAGTGGATTCATGGGGCGCCAATCGGTCGGGCGAGCACAAGGCATGCCGCACGCCCGACTCGCATCGCGCTGGCACGCCCTGGTCTCGCCAACCTTGCGGCTGCCTGCACCACGGCGTGGACCCACGCCGAGTATGTTGATGCAGGCGCTTCCATCGACGGAAGCCGGCTACTCCCCAGAGGGACCCGCAGTCTAACCGCTCGACCGCGCGAGCGAACGCCGTCGTGGCGCGGCCGCGACGGACCGGCGATCGATCGAGCTGCGCCGTGATTGACCGGCGAATACGCGTAGGCTTACCGTTCGCTGCTCGATCGCACGGCGCCCGGCTTCGAAGCGTTCCCATCGTTCCCTCCGTCGCACCTCGATGACCCCATGGAAACGCCTCAGCCGCACGATCGTCGTCATCGGTTCGTCCTGCCTCTTCGTCGCGTCGAGCCACGTCGACGGAAGGCCGCCATCGGTCGCTCCGGTCGTCGACACCGGATGCCGGGTGCAGACCGGCGGCCCGATGGTCGTCGTCGGAACGAGCCTTCGCGGCGATCCGTCGTCGCCGGAGGCGGCCTCGGGGTATCGCACGGGCCTGAAGGCGATCTACGCGCATCGCTACATGGTCACGACGTCCAATGCGTCGGCGAGCGCAGCGGGCTGCAAGGTCTTGATGAACGGTGGCAACGCGGCCGACGCGGCGGTCGCCGTGCAGGCCGTGCTCGGACTGACGGCGCCCGAGGCGACCGGCCTCGGTTCGGGTGGCTTCATGCTGTATTACGACGCGGCTTCGAAGCGCGTGCAGTCGTACGACGGTCGCGAGTCCGCTCCTGCCGCAGCCACGCCCGACGACCTGCGCTACATCGACGATGCGACCGATCGGTCGCCGCCGCGGCCGAGCACGCGCGCGAGCGGTCGCTCGATCGGGACGATCGGCGTGCCGCGCCTGATCGAGGCCGTGCAGAAGGACCACGGCAGGCTCGCGTTCAGGGACCTCTTCGGCGACGCGATCGCGCTCGCCGACAACGGCTTCAGGATCGGCGGTCGACTGGCCGCGGCCATCGCGTCGAATGCAGCGGGCCTGAAACGCGATGCCGAGGCGGCGGCGTACTTCTTCAATGCCGACGGAACGCCGAAGGCGCTCGGGACGGTGTTGACCAACCCCGCCTACGCTCAGTCGCTCACGGCTCTTGCGAACGGCGGCCCGGATGCGATCTACACCGGCCCGATCGGCACGGACATCGTTGCGAAGATCGGCATCACGCGTGCCGTCGACGGCACGGCCATCACGCCTGGCAAGACGACGCTCGCCGATCTGGCGGCCTACCGCATCAAGCGTCGCGACCCCGTCTGCACGACCTATCGCGCGTACTGGGTCTGCGGCATGGGACCACCGACGTCCGGCGGCATCACGGTCGCCTCGGCGCTCGGCATCCTCGAGCATTACGATCTCGCGCGGTACAAGCCCACCGCGATCGACGGCGAGGGCGGCAAGCCGTCTGTCCTCGGCGTGCACCTGGTGAGCGAGGCAGAGCGCCTCGCCTATGCCGACCGCGACAAGTACGTGGCCGATACCGATTTCATCCCGCCACCGGGCGGCACGTGGAACACGTTGCTCAACAAGCCGTATCTGCAGAGCCGCGCTGCGTTGATCAACGTGAACAAGAGCATGGGCACC
>CAXTPX010000431.1:0-3752 GCA_964246005.1 uncultured Burkholderiaceae bacterium
GCCCCATCTTGTCGTTCGTCAGCCGCGCATCGGCCGGTTGTGGCGCGTGTCCCGACATCGACGCGAAGATCGACGCGCCGATGCCGTAGATGTCGGTCCACGGGCCGAGCAACGCGTGCTTCGCGTACAACTCGGGCGCAGCGAAGCCGGGCGTGTACATCGGGAACAGCTTGCCGGTGTCGGCGGACAGCGTCTGCCGCGCAGCGCCGAAGTCGAGCAGGATCGGCGAGGCGTCACGCCGCAAGTAAAGGTTCGCGGGCTTCAGGTCGAGATGCAGCAGCTTGTTGGTGTGGACCTCGCGAAGGCCGTTCATCACCTGCGTGAACACGAGCCGGATGAAGCGCTCGCCCAGCATCTTCTTGTCGCCGCGGTCGCGATACTTGAGGATCTGTTCCTGCAGCGTCCGGCCCTGCTCGTACAGCATCACCATGTACACGGTCTCGTTGGCGCGAAAGAAGTTGACGACCCGCACGACGTTCGGATGGAGGATGCGAGCCAGCGCACGACCCTCCTCGAAGAAGCACTTGAGACCGATGCGGAAGGTCGGGAGATTCGAGTCGACGATCGTCGGGACCAGTTCCCCGCGCCGCCGCAGCGCGAGCGAACTCGGCAGGTACTCCTTGATCGCCACCGGTCGATCGAATTCGTCGCGGGCGAGGTAGACGATCGAGAATCCGCCGCTGGAGATCTTCTTTACAATGCGATACCCCTCGACCTCGTGGCCTTCGGGTAGCGGTGCGTTCGATTCGGAGGGCATGCGGATCAGCCGACGCGCGGGCGTGTCATGGTGCGAAGAAGCGAGGAGATCCGCGTGTGCTGACGACCGCATCGTACGTCGACCGCAGCGAACGATCGACCGGCGGTGCCGGACGAGGGCGACAGGTTCGAAGCAGCCACAAGGCGGGGCACGTACGACCGGTTCGGCGCGTACGACCGCGGGCATCGGGCTGCGACATTCTGTTCACATCGTCACATGTTGTAAAGAACGCCGACGATACAGGACCTTCGCGACCGGGTCCGAACCTCCGCAGCCTCCCGATCGCAGCGGCCGGACGGCCGTGATCCCGGACGTTGCGTGAAGCGCCAGGAACCGAATCGATGACCGTCTCCAGCATGACCGGCTTCGCACTCGCGCGACGCGACCACCGCGTCGGCGCGATCGTGCTCGAGATCCGCAGCGTCAACTCGCGCTACCTCGATCCGCAGTTCCGCCTCTCCGACGAACTGCGTGCCGGCGAAGCGATCCTGCGCGAGTCGATCACGGCGAAGGTCGCACGCGGCAAGCTGGACGTCCGCTACTACATCCATCGCAACGCCGGCGCGAGCGAACGCGTGGTGCCGGCCGACAAGGTGCTCACGCTGCTCGCGGCGCTCGACGCGGGCGTCCGCGCGAAGCTGCCCGATGCACGACCACTGTCGGTGGGCGAGGTGCTCCACTGGCCCGGCGTGCTCGAGAGCGGCGACATCGAGGTCGACGAAGTGCTCGCGTTGACGAAGGGACTGGCCGCCGAGGCGCTCGACCAGTTGGCGGTCGCACGTGCTCGCGAGGGCGAGCGCCTGGCGGCGGCGATCCTCGAACGCGTGACGACGATGGAAGCGATCGCTGAACGCCTGCAACCAGCGGTGCCGCGGCTGGTCGAGGCGCATCAACGGAAGCTCGAGCAGCGACTCGCTGCGGCCCTCGGGATCGTGTTCGATGGCGCCGACGCGGCCGTGCCGGCAGCGGCGCAGGGCACCGTGACGCGCGCCGAAGCGCTCGACCGCATTCGTCAGGAAATCACGCTGTACGGCACGCGCATCGACGTCTCCGAAGAGCTGTCGCGGCTCGCCGGACATCTCGCCGAGGTACGCGCCATCCTCGATCGCGGCGGCGCGGTCGGCAAGCGCCTCGACTTCATGATGCAGGAGCTCAACCGCGAGGCGAACACGCTCGGGTCGAAGTCCGCCGCCGCCGAGCTCGCCGATGCGGCGGTCGAGCTGAAGCTCGCGATCGAGCAGATCCGCGAACAGGTGCAGAACCTCGAGTGATCACACGCGGCGTCGGGACGCCGCGCGATGCGAGCGACCGACGAGATCGCCCGGCACCGCCGCGAGGTCCATCGCCTTCGCGTCGGCATCGCCGTGTTGCCTTGCGAGCATCGGCCCGGTTGGCCGCGCCGGAGCGATCCGATCACCCCTCATCGACGCAGCCGGTCGTGCCACCGATTGCCGCCATTACGCTTCGACGCCTGAAGACGCTCAGTTTTTCTCGTTGCAACGCTGCAGTTCTTTCTGCTTTTCACGATGAGTCGGGACGCCTATGGTCCGGTCATTCATTCATGACAGGAGAACGAGATGCGGATCAAGGTCCATATCGGCAATCGCAACATCCGGCGCACATTGCTTCTGCTCGCGGCGCATCACGCCCGACAAACGTTGCGCCGCCTTCGCGCAATCCTTCCGCGAATCACCATGACGCTGTCCGAGGTCGGCACGTCGCTCGACGGGCTCGGCAAGCGCTGCGTCGTGGAGTTGAAGGCCGGCAGATCGGAAGTCGTCGTCATGTCGTCGACAGCGAGGACCTGGCAGGACGCGATCAAGTCATCGCTGCGTCAGGCGAGCGAGCGGCTGACGCAGTTGTCCTGTCCGGGGCAGTCCGCGATCGGTAGCCAGCGGCGTCCGATCATGGTGGGACGTCCGCGCCCCCAGTAAGGGTCGTCCACCACTGCCGGGGTGCGATGCAGGTGTCCTCGCTTTCCGCATCGGCCGGATCGATCGTCGACGCCGCTGTCCCCGGCACGCCGCAATCAATCTTTCAATGTTGTCCTTGAGGAGTCTTTCATGATCGAAGAGCTGCGCTCCACCGAGCGCTTCGGCCCTGACGCGCCGTCGGCCTTGCCCGCCGCGGCGGGCGCGAATCGCGTGCTTCGCAACACTTACTGGCTACTCGCACTGTCGATGGTGCCGACGGTGCTCGGCGCGTGGATCGGTGTCGTCACCGGACTCGCACAGGCCATGTCGCCCGCGGTCGGAACGATCGTCTTCCTCGGCGGTGCCTTCAGCTTCCTCTTCGTCATCGAGAAGACGAAGGATTCGGCAGCGGGGGTTCCCGTCCTTCTTGCCTTCACGTTCTTCATGGGACTGATGCTGGCGCAACTGGTCGGCACGGTGCTCGGCATGGCGAACGGGGCGGCCCTCGTCATGATGGCGTTCGCCTGCACCGGTGCGGTCTTCCTCGGCATGGCGACGCTCTCGTCGGTGATCAAGCGTGATCTCGGCGCCTTCGGCAAGTGGCTCTTCATCGGCGCCATCCTGCTGCTCGTTGCCGGAATCGCCAACGCGTTCCTGCAGTCGAGCGCGTTGATGGTCACGCTC
The DNA here is from genome assembly GCA_964246005.1 of uncultured Burkholderiaceae bacterium. Classification (GTDB taxonomy): domain Bacteria; phylum Pseudomonadota; class Gammaproteobacteria; order Burkholderiales; family Burkholderiaceae_D; genus CAHJXF01. Next base: position 3,355 of record CAXTPX010000431.1, read on the forward strand.
GCGGTGCTCGCGGCCGTCATCTTCTCGGCCTTCATCCTGTACGACCTGAAGCGGGTTCGTGACGGACTGGAGACGAACTACGTCACGGCGACGCTCGGCGTCTACCTGAGCGTGTACAACGTCTTCCAGTCGCTCCTGATGCTCTTCGGCATCGGCGGCAGCCGGGACGAATGAAGCAGTGGCCATCACCGGCTGACCGACGATGATCGAATTGCTGTCGGACCCCAACGCCTGGGTCGCTTTCGGGATGCTGACGGCGCTCGAGATCGTCCTCGGCGTCGATAACATCATCTTCATCTCGATCCTGGTCGGCCGCCTGCCGGCGGACGTGCGGGATCGGGCGCGCCGACTCGGTCTCGGGTTCGCGATGGTGTCGCGCCTCGCGCTCCTGTTCGCGT
>CAXTPX010000432.1:0-3747 GCA_964246005.1 uncultured Burkholderiaceae bacterium
CTCGGCGAGGTCCGCGTGGCCATCGACCCCTCGGGCCGCGCGATCGCGAGCGGCGGGCACGTCGAGCAACCGACGGAACTCGCCGACCTGCTCGAACCCGCAGCCGACTTCGCCAGGTCGCGGCGGTTCACGCTGGCCGGACGCGCGGTCGATCTCGTCAATATCGCCGGCAAGCGGACGTCGCTCGGCCACCTGAACGCGCAGCTGAACGCGATCGACGGTGTCGTCGATGGCGTGTTCGTCGTGCCCGAAGACGACGCGGCCGCGCGCGACGGCGTGACGCGGCTCGCGGCGGTAGTCGTCGCGCCGGCGCTCGACGGCGCGCGCCTGCTCGCGGCGCTCCGCGCCCGCATCGATGCGGTGTTCCTGCCCCGACCGATCCACTTCGTGGACCGGTTGCCGCGCAACGGCACCGGCAAGCTGACGCATGCGCTGTTGCAGCAGCTGGTGGCAGCAGCGAGCGGGCCGGGTCGATCGAACGGCGACAACGCATTTCGATGATCCGTCTGCCACTCGCGATCGACCCGGCGCATCCGGCGTTCGAAGGTCACTTCCCGTCGATGCCGATCGTGCCGGGCGCCGTGTTGCTCGATCTCGGGCTGCGCGCGATCGCCGCGCATCGTGCGAGGACGGCGCCCGCGGCCGGCGCGGAACGTTGCCGCCTCGGGGCGGCCAAGTTCCTCTCGTTCGTCCGTCCCGGGGAGTCGTTGCAGGTGGAGATCGAGGTGTCCGGTACCAGCGATGCGGCCTTCGGCATGCGGATCTTCGCCGGACCGATCGACGACGAACGACTCGCGCTGAGCGGCAACGTTGCATTCGACAAAGTCGCGGTTGCAACGGTTGCCGCCACGATGACCGACTGATGGCTGCGATCTGGACCACGCGTGTCGAACGCGGCAGCCCGGCCCTGCTGCGGCTCTTCACCTGGATCGCGCTGCGCCTCGGCCGGCCGATCGCACGGCTCGTCCTGTACCCGGTCGTCTGCTACTTCGTGCTCGCGGGCGGCGACGCGCGCGCCGCATCGCGCGACTACCTGAAGCGCGTGCTCGGACACGAGCCGCGGATGCGCGACGGCTTTCGCCACGTGCACTGCTTCGCATCGGTCATCCTCGACCGCCTGTACCTGCTGAACGATCGGCACGACCTGTTCGAGATCGAAGTGGTCGGCAGCGAGGCGATCCGGCGCGCGATGATCGGCGGGCGAAGCGAAGGCCGCCGTGGCCCGACGCGCGGCGCGTTCGTGATCGGTGCGCACCTCGGCAGCTTCGAGGCGGTGCGCGCCGCCGGTCGCCACGAGAAGGACCTGAGCGTCTCGATGGTGATGTACGAGGACAACGCGCAGTACCTGAACGAAGTTTTCGCCGCGATCAACCCGAAGCTGACGGAGTCGATCATCCCGCTCGGCCGCATCGACTCGATGCTGCGTGTCAAGCGCGCCCTCGACGATGGCGGCCTCGTCGGCATGCTCGCCGACCGCACGCTCGCCGAGGAGATCGGGACACCGGCGATCCGCCAGGTGCCGCTCTTCGGTGGCACCGTCGCGATCCCGACCGGGCCGTTCCGCATGGCCGCGATGCTGAAGCGGCCCGTCGTGTTCATCGCCGGGCTCTATCGCGGCGGTAATCGCTACGAAGTGCATTACGAGGAGCTGTACGACTTCTCTGCATCCATCCCGGGCGCCGACGGCCGCGCCGCCGCGGGCAACGCTGGAAGCAACGCTGCCATCGACGAGGCCATCGCATGCTACGTCGCGCGCCTCGAACATTTCTGTCGCGTCGCGCCGTTCAACTGGTTCAACTTCTTCGATTACTGGAACGATCGCGCGCGTCCCGGGACCCATCTCGCCGGGCGCGACCGCGACGGCGTTACGACGGCGAACCGAGCGCGATGACCGGCCGACTTCTGGTGCTGGTCGTGCTCGCGTCGAGCCTGCTGGTGACGACGCGGGTCGACGCCGCGGACGCGTTCACCGCGACGACGCTGATGCGCACGCTCGCACAGAACCGCGCGAGCCGTGCCGACTTCGTCGACCGCAAGTACCTCGCCTCGCTCGACCGGCCGCTCGAGTCGTCGGGCGAACTGGTCTACGTCGCGCCGTCGCGGCTCGAGCGACGGACCGTCAAGCCGAAGCCCGAGACACTGATCGTCGACGGCGACACGCTGACGATCGAGCGCAACGGCACGAGCCGCAGCATCTCGCTCGCGTCGTACCCCGAGGTGGCGGCCTTCACCGACAGCATCCGCTCGACGCTGGCGGGCGACCTCGACGCGCTGACGCGCGACTACCGCGTCGTCGTCGACGGTCAGCCGAAGCGCTGGCGCCTCAGCCTCTTGCCGTCGAACCCGCGGCTCGCGACGCTGATCAGTCGCGTGACGATCGACGGCCACGACGCGCTGGTCGACACGATCGAAGTCCTGCAGGCCGACGGCAGCCGTTCGGTCACGACGATCGTGCCGAAGACGACGGCCACGCCTTGACGGGCCCCGCGACGAGGAAGGCGGCGACGGTCGTCTGGCTGGTGGTGGTCGCACTCGCCGCGTTCACGATCGCGAACGCCCGCTTCACGGCGGACCTGTCCGCGTTCCTGCCGACCCGTCCGACGCCCGAGCAGGCGCTGCTGATCGATCAACTCCGCGAAGGACCGGCGTCGCATCTGATCCTGGTCGCGATCGACGGCGGCGTTCCGGACACGGTCCTTTCGCGACTGTCGCGCGAAACGGCGCTGCGGCTTCGCAACGACGATCGCTTCCTGTCGATCAGCAACGGTGAAACGGTGACCGCCGCCCGCGACCGCGAGCTCCTGTTCGATCATCGCTACCTGCTGAGCGATCGCACCTCCACCGCGCGCTACACGTCCGCCGGCCTGCACGACGCACTGCTCGAGAGCCTCGACCTGCTCGCGTCGTCGGCGGGGCTGATGCTGCAGCCGCTGCTCGCGCGCGATCCCACGGCGGAGCTGGTGCATCTGGTCGAGACGCTGACCGCGGGCCGCGACCTGCCGATGGTCGACGGCGCGTGGATCGCCCGCTCGACCGAGCAGGGACCGCATGCGTTGATGGTCGCCGAGACGCGGGCAACCGGTTCGGACATCGACGGTCAACAGACGGCGATCGAGGCGTTGCGACGGTCGTTCGACGAAGCCCGCGCCGCGGCCGGTCCGACGGCGTCCGCCGCGCGCCTCGTGCTGTCGGGCCCGCCGGTCTTCGCGGTGGATGCCCGCGACACGATCGAGCGGGAAGCGACGCGACTGTCGATCGTCGGCGCGACACTGGTCGCGCTGCTGCTCGGGTTCGTCTATCGATCGCTGCGGGCGCTGGTACTCGGCCTGTTGCCGATGATCACCGGCGCGCTGTGCGGCCTCGCCGTCGTCGCGGCCGGCTTCGGCGTGGTCCACGGCATCGCGCTCGGCTTCGGCGTCACGCTGATCGGCGAAGCGGTCGACTACGCGATCTACCTGTTCGTGCAGCGAGCGCACGGCGCCGGTGAAGGGGAACAGGGCAGCGAACGCACCGGCTTCTGGTCGACCATCGCGCTCGGCGTCGCGACCTCCGCGATCGGTTTCGGCGCGCTGATGTTCTCGGGCTTCGAGGGGCTCGCGCAGATCGGACTGCTGTCGATCGTCGGGCTCGTCGCCGCCGCGCTGGTGACGCGCTGGGTGCTGCCGGCATGGCTGCCGGCGGACTTCGCCGTCCGACCGATGCCGACCGTCGGCCGCGCGCTCGGACGCCTCACCGACACGGCGCCGC
>CAXTPX010000433.1:0-3745 GCA_964246005.1 uncultured Burkholderiaceae bacterium
GAAACGGAAGCCGAACTTGCGCAGATGGTGCGCATCGAGGTGCTCGCGCAGGCCGAGCGTGTCGGCGAAATAGTGGGCGCCGATCTCCACGCTCGACTCGCCGATCTTGTGCGCGGCGGCCGGCGCCGGGTCGGCCCGTCGCTCGACGACCCGCACGTCGAGCGACGGCATCGCGTCGCGCAATTGAAGGGCGAGCGTGAGTCCGGCAAGTCCACCGCCCATGATCAGCACGTCGTGGCGGGACATCGGCATCGCGGTCGGCGAGGAGGGTGCGATCATTGCTGGGAGCGGAGAGGCGTGATGAAGGTCGAGCTTACTGGACTTGCGACCCGTCGCCGAACCGGACGTTCACCGACACGGTCGGCGCGGCCTGCATCGGGAAGTCGACCGTCGTCTCGACGTCGCGGGCGAGCGCATCGAGGAGCCACACCGCGCTGGCTGCGGGACTGGAGGCCGCAAGCGCGGCAATGGCTTCACCGAGCGGCTCCATGCGATCGTCGGCAGGCTGGTCGAATTCGAACGACAGCCGTGGCCGTCGATGGTCGGACCCGAACGGCGTCAGCAGCAGCGCCGCGCCGAACAACGCGGTGTTCGGGACGGCATCCGCGAGCAGGCCGACCGCCGGCGTGTCGAAGACGACGAACAGGACCGGCCGGTCCTCGGCGACGACCTGCGTCGCTGCTTCGACGAGGCCGAGCGCGAAGCTGTCGTCGCCGGCGGCGATCGACGTCGATGGACCCACGCTCGGGGTGGCGATCCCCCAATAGCCCGCGGCCGCGTTGTGGACCGAGTGATGGAAGCGGGTCGGCGACAGCGACAGCGGATCGCTCGCGAGCGTGGCGCACAGGTAGTCGACGATGGCGAGCTCGCCGCGAGCCGATGCGAATACCGAGGCCAGCGATGCGGGGTCGATGCGTGTCGCCGTGTCGGCCAGCGCTTCGCGTGCCACCTCCAGCGCGACCGCGACTCCATCGGGCACGCGACGACGCTCGGCGGCCGGCAGCGACAAGGGTGTCGGCCTCTGCGACGTTGCGGCCGGCTCGACGGCTTCGCCTCGCAGGCAGGCCTGCCGCAACGCAGGCCAGCTCGCGAAGCCCGGCGACCAGACGCCGATGCCGGCGACCTCGACTTCGAGCGGCCTCATCGGCGTGCCGCTTCCAACGCTTCGGCGTCGCGTGCGAACGCCAGCACGCAGTTGTTGCCGCCGAACGCGAACGCGTTGCTGAGCCCGATGCCGATCGCGCCATCGCTCGGACCGATGCGGATCTGCGGCCCGCAGACCGGATCGCGTTCGGCGTCGCGTGCCATCCCCGCCGCGTGGCCGTCCCGCAACGCGATCAGCGTGATCACCGCCTCGACGACGCCGGCCGCGCCGAGCGTGTGCCCGGTCAGGTCCTTGGTCGATCCGGCACGCAGCGTCGGCGGGAACATCGACGCGATCAACGCGGCCTCGACCGCATCGTTCTTCGGCGTCGCCGTGCCGTGCAGGTTGATGTAGTCGACCGCCATCGCGGGCAGACCCGACCGCTCGAGCGCCGCATCGATCGCGAGCCGGGCACCCAGCCCTTCCGGGTGGGGCGACGACATGTGATGCGCGTCGGACGACTCGCCGTAGCCGATCAACAGCGGACTCGTCGCGACGTCGCGTCGGCCGGTCCGTTCGAGCAGCGCGAAGCCGCCGGCCTCGCCGATGCTGATGCCGTCGCGCCGCACGTCGAACGGACGGCAGGCCGACGACGACACGAGGCCGAGCGAACGGAAGCCGAACAGCGTGCTCGCGGCCAGGCTGTCGACCCCGCCGACGATCGCCGCGTCGACGAGGCCGGTCGCGAGCATCCGGGCCGCCTGCGCGAAGACCTTCGCGCTCGACGAGCACGCCGTCGAGATCGTGCTGCACGGGCCGGCCGCACCGATCGCGTCGCGCACGAACGCGGTCGTCGCGTGCAGGTGATGAAGGTCGGTGCGTTCCAGCGTCGCTGGCGCGACACCGGTGCGGGCGAACGCGCGATACGCCGCTTCGCTCGCCTCGATCGTCGACGTGCTGGTGCCGAGCAGCACGGCGACCCGCGACGCGCCGTGTCGCGCGACCGCGGCGCGGGCCGCATCGAGGAAGCCGTCGGTCCGCAACGCGAGCCACGCGAGCCGGTGATTGCGACAGTCGACCGATCGCCACGGGTCCGGTAGCGGCGCGCCGTCGACTTCCCGGACCCGACCGATCCAGGTCGACAGCGGCACGCCGGTCGCGGGGCCCGAGTAGTCGTCCGGTGCGAGACCCGAACGATGTGCGCGCAGTGCCGTCGACAGGGCTTCGGTGCCACGGCCCGCCGCGGTCGTCGCGGTGAACGCGGTGATGACGACGGGGATCATCGAGGGACAGCAGTCGACGAAGCGGGCAAAGGCGGGGCAGGCACGTCGAAAAAGGTATCACGGCGCGTCGCTACAACGGTCTCGGGCCGGGCGGCCATCGCCTACAATCCCAACGCTTCACTCCTGCCACCTCTCTACGACGTGATCGATCTCGCCCGTATCCGCGCCGCCCGCGACAACATCGCCGGACAGGTGCTCAACACGCCGTTCGTGCACTCGCGCACGTTGTCCGAGATCATCGGCTCCGAGATCTGGCTGAAGTTCGAGAACCTGCAGTTCACGGCATCGTTCAAGGAACGCGGCGCGCTCAATCGACTGAAGGCACTGACGCCCGACGAGCGCGCTCGCGGCGTGATCGCGGTATCCGCCGGCAACCATGCGCAGGGCGTCGCGTATCACGCCTCGCGGATGGGGATTCCCGCGGTGATCGTGATGCCGCGCTTCGCGCCGGCGGTGAAGGTCGCGAACACCAGGCGCTTCGGTGCGGAGGTCGTGCTCGAAGGCGAGAGCTTCGACGATGCGAAGGCGCACATGATCGGACTCGCCGCCGCGCGCAACCTCTTCATCGTGCATCCGTACGACGACGAGGACATCGTCGCGGGCCAGGGCACGTGCGGCCTCGAGATGCTCGAGCAGGAGCCGTCGCTCGACACGCTGGTGATCGCGATCGGCGGCGGCGGCCTGATCGCCGGCATCGCGGTCGCCGCGAAGGCGCTGAAGCCCGACATCCACGTCATCGGCGTCCAGGCCGAACGCTTTCCGGCGATGTACGTCGCCGTCACCGGCGAAGCGCGACCGACCGGTACCAACACCATCGCGGAAGGCATCGCGGTCAACTCGCCCGGTGCGCTCACGCTGCCGTTGATCGCGTCGCTGGTCGACGACATCGTGCTGGTGTCCGAGTCCGACATCGAGCACGCCATCGTGATGCTGCTCGAGATCGAGAAGACGGTCGTCGAAGGCGCCGGCGCGGCGGGTCTCGCGGCGCTGTTGCGCGCGAAGGACCGGGGCGATCACCGCTTCGAGGGGCGTCGCATCGGACTGGTGCTGTGCGGCGGCAACATCGATCCGCTGATGCTGGCCGGCATCGTCGAGCGCGGCATGGTCCGCGCCGGTCGCCTCGCGCGCGTTCGCGTCGACCTGCGCGACAAGCCGGGTGCGCTGGCGCGCGCGACCGCGTTGATCGCGGACGCCGGCGCCAACATCGAGGAGGTCCATCATCAACGCGCGTTCACGACGTTGCCGGTGCAGAGCGTCGAGGTCGACTTCGTGATGCAGACGCGCGGGCACGACCACGTCGCCGACGTGATCGCGGTGCTCAACCGCGCGGGCTTCGCGGCGTCGAACCACAACCATTGAAGAGCCCGATGCACTCGCC
>CAXTPX010000434.1:0-3736 GCA_964246005.1 uncultured Burkholderiaceae bacterium
GGTGCGATCTCGGTCAGCGTGCGGAACCGCTCCTCGCTCTCGCGGAGCGCCCGGCTCGACTCGCGAACACTTTCGCTCGGCGAGGGCTCGGGCTCGAAGATCGACGGAGCCCCGACCGACGCCAGCTCGAGATCGAAGACCGGCGTTCGGGCCATCGCGATCGGTCGCACGGGTCGCGAATCGAGCGCGCGCTGCATCGCCGAAAGCCACAGCATGCGATCGGCGTCGACGGTCAATGGCGGGAACAACAGGACCGCCGGCACCGGGTCGAGCACCTGGATCATCGCGAGGATGGCGCTGAGCGACAGCCGAGCGGGGCTCTGGTCGCACAGCACGCCCGACCAGCCGCCTTCGAGGACCGCCTTCTGGACAGCGGCTGCCGTCCCGGCGGTGCGGACGACGAGGCGCGGATCGAGACGGGCGGCGACGCTGCGCCACGCGTGCGGATCGGTCATCCGGTCGTCGACGATCAGAATCTGCAACGCACCGTCCGGTCGATCGTGCATGTACTTGCGGGACAGGACACCAGGCTACGTCCGAAGAGGCGGTGCGGCCGATCGGCAAGTGCCCGGATCGTCGGCGTTCGCTTCCCGAAATTGTCGCGACGATGTTAGCACGCAGCCTTTCGCCTCAGCGACTTGCCGAGGACGGCCGAGGCTGGGCGAAATTCACCGCCGCTCGGCGCCCGTCGACGTCGGTCAGAACTTCAGGCCCTTGAGAAGCTCCTTGCCCGAGTTGAGCGGGTCCTGGCGCAAACGCTTCTCCTCGCGACCGACGTACGTGAAGATGCCGTCGGACGTCTTGCCGGTGACGTACTCGGTCAGCTTGTCGGGACCCATGCCGATCGACGACAGCGTCGATCCTTTCAGCAGACCCGAGCGATCGAGCGCCGCCTTCACCAGCGGCCGCAGCTTCGCGGCGATGTCGCTGCCCGACGTCTTGCGCAGATAGTCGGTCGCGCCGGTGTCGCCGCCTTTCGCGATGTCGACCGCATCGTTCATCGACGCCTTGTCGATCGCGCCACGGAAGATCGGCTTGGCCTCGCCGGCGGCCTGTTCGGCCGCGCGGTTGAGGTTGCCGGAGATGTCGTTCGTGAGGCCCGCCTGGTCGGTCAGCTTCATCAGGCCGGCGAGCTTGTCGGCCTGACCCGGAAGTGCGATGCGGATCGCGCTGTCGGCCGAGAAGGCACCGGGCTTCGAGAGCTTGTCGAGCGCCGCATCGGACGCGTTGCCGAGCATGTTCTTCAACGCATTGCCCGAGACCTGGGCGGACGCCGGCATCGTGGCGGCGAGCGCCATGGCGGCACAGACGAAAGCTTTGATCGACATGTTGCGGTCCTCCATGCAGGCCTCGGGGCAGGGACGTTAGCACGGGGTTGTAGGCGTGTTGGTGCATGATCGATTGCCACATCATCGACCGGAGCCGTTCATGAAAAATCGACGCTGGAAGTTGTCGCTCACAGCCGTGCTGCTGGTGCCCCTCTCCGGCTGCGCGATCGTCGCGGCCGAGCCGTCGCCGACGCAGGACGGCAAGTGTCACGGAGACTACAACTCGCCGACCTGCATCTATCTCTTCTGATGGTCACTCGCTCGCGAGCGTCGGCGGCGACCGGCGCCGCAACTCGCTACCGAGTTGCTCGATGACGAGACGGATCAGGTAGAAGCCGATCTGCGGGTTCTGGATGTACAGCAGGTAGACGGCCTCGTCGCTCATCGTGTAGCAGACGAGGTCGGTCTCGCAGACGACCGTCGCCGCCCGCAGATGCTCTCGCGAGAACAGGCCGATCTCGCCGATCAGTTGGCCCGCGCCGACCGCCTGCGTGAACTCGGGCGAGCGGACCGAGCCGCTCTGGATGTAGAACAGCTCGTTCGCGGGGTCGCCGGCGCGAAACAGCACGGTGCCTGCCTTGAATTTCTTCTTCTTCATCTGCGGCAGCAACCAGTCGCGGATCGACGTGTCGGCATGGGCCTGTTCGAGCGAACGCAGCAGCTGTCGCAGGTTCCACAGGCGATAGGCGTTGATCAGCAGCAGCGAGAGCTGCAGCGCGAAGAAGATCCAGTTGGATTCGAGAACGGCCTGCACGATGAACAGGCTGTTCGCGCCGAGCGCGAACCCTCGCAGCGCGACCATGCGCTTCATCAGGTTGCTCACCACCATCAGCAACGCCGCGACGGCGCCGCACAGCAGCGCGATCTCGAAGCGGGTCGTCAGCATCTCGGAGAACGTGCTGATCACGAGTTCGATCGGATGGGTCATGACGGGCCAAGGGTTGGCGGTCCGATCCCGTGGATCGAACCCGGTCCCGCAATGCTAGCGGGATCAGTCGCGGATCGTCCGGCCGCGTGCCGTCAGTGCAGCAGCCGCCCCGCCGTCTCCGTCATCGAGTTCCCGGCGATCGCGAGCAGGACCGGCAGGCTCCCGATCAGCACCAGCAGGCCGACCGCGATCGTGATCGGGAAGCCGATCGTGAACAGGTTGAGCTGCGGCGCGGCCCGCGTCATCACGCCGAGCGCGACGTTGGTCACGAGCAGCGCCGCGATCACCGGCAGGGCCATGTGCAGCGCGAGGCCGAAGACCGCAGAGCCCTGCAACGCGAGCATCTTCCAGTCCTCGAACAGCGCGCCGTCGCTTGCCAGCGGCAGCGAGTGGAAGCTCTCGGTCACGCCGGCGATCATCAGCAGAGGACCGTTCGCGACGAGGAACGCGAGCGACGCGAAGTAGCGCAGCAGGCTGCCGATCAGGGGCGTCTGGTCATTGGTCTCCGGATCGAGCAACGTTGCGTACCCGAGGCCCATCTGCAGGCCGATCAGGTCGCCTGCGTATTCGACGGCCGCGAACGCGAGGCGCATCGAGAAGCCCATCGCGGCGCCGATCAGCAACTGCCGGCCGATCAGCAGGAAGCCGTCGCCCGACAGCAGCGCGACGTCGGGGACCGCCGCGAGACCCGGCGCCACGAGGATCGTGACGAGCACCGCGAGTCCGACGCGGACCGTCCGCGGAACCGATGCGTCGCCCAGGATCGGCGCCGTCGCGATCAGCGCGACGATGCGGAACATTGGATAGAGGAGGGCGGCGAGCCAGCCGAGGAGCTGGGCTTCGGTGAACTGCAGCATGCGAAAGGACGGCGGCCCGGGCGGTTCCGTGCCGTCAGCCGATCACGTGCGGGATGCTGGTGAACAGTCGCTGCATGTAATCGACCAGCACCTGCACCATCCACGGGCCGGCCACCACGACCGCCGCGAACACGCCGAGCAGCTTGGGGATGAACGACAGCGTGGCTTCGTTGATCTGCGTGGCGGCCTGCAGGACGCTGACCAGGAGACCGATCACGAGGGCGGTCAGCAGCAACGGCGCGGAGACCATGACGGCGATCTCGAGGGCGTTCTGGCTGATGGAGAGGACGGCTTGTGAATCCATGATCGGGGGATGGGTCTACGAGAAGCTCTGCACGAGCGATGCGATGAGAAGGGTCCAGCCGTCGGCCAGCACGAACAGCATCAGCTTGAACGGGAGCGAGATCAGCGTCGGGGACAGCATCATCATGCCCATCGACATCAGCACGCTCGAGACGACCAGATCGATGATGATGAACGGGATGAAGACGATGAAGCCGATCTGGAACGCCGTCTTCAGCTCGCTCGTGACGAATGCGGGGATCAGCACCTTCAGCGGCACGTCGGCCGGGTCGGCGACCGACGGCGCATTGGCGAGCTTCATGAACAGCGCGACGTCGGGC